>JAPPKI010000070.1:0-768 GCA_028820035.1 bacterium
GCAGAACACTACCGCCTCGACGAAGAGTTGTCAGCGTTCGGCCAAATCGATAACACAACTGATTCCGGCAGGCTCCGCGACGAGATCAGAGCCGACATCGCTAGTTCGTTTAACATCGACACGGCCCGTCGGATCGCTGCCATGCAATACGACAACCAAGACATTTGCGGCCCCTATAGGGAAGCGATTGACGGCCTCGAAGATCGGGAAAAGGCACAACTGCTCGCTACGGCCGCCTCCGGCGATACAAGACACACGGTGTTCATCAACCTGATGATCGCCCAGCTCGTCGATATAGTTCCCACCGGCGATCACGCAATCGACGAAACCGCTAGAGCTGTCTTCGCCACACACATGATCTGTCCTCACGAAGACGCGTTCATGGAGCACGAGGCTATAGGTGCTTACCTGTACGCCATTAGAGGATGGGCCAAATTCGAGAGGGCGCTCCCTTCTCAAGCCGGTGATCCAGGGTCCCATCGCACAAGTTGGCATCTCCTCGCAGGGTTGCAGCTTCGCTATGAACGCGATGACGCCCAAGTCGACGCGGCGCAGACTTGGGATGCCCTCCTCGCCGATCCCAGCCGCACAGCCGTGACCCTAACCCTCATTGATCACTCGGACTCCAAGCATGAATTCGACGAAGGCCACCAGCTCGTACGGCGACGCACCCTACCTGATCGCCTAGCAAGCGACTACCCGAAGCCGATGCGGCAGCTACTCAGGTGGGTACTTGAGAACCCATCTGAAGTCGCCCTGGATGTCTAT
>JAPPKI010000070.1:778-3136 GCA_028820035.1 bacterium
ATGTCTATAAGCAGCGCAGAGTGGTGGCATTCGCCATTCGAACACTCGGTGAGACCGGCGACGAATCCAGTGCCAAAATACTGCACCCCTACACCCTTGACCCTGAGACCGGTGACATAGCCGTCGAAGCAATACGGCAGATACACAATCGAGCCGCCTCATAACCTCCTGCCCAAGTACCACACCACTAGGACGGCGATCACGCCTTTGGATCAGACAGACTCGTAGATGTGGACCTAGCTCCCACACCGGAACAAGAGGCGTTCCGACACGAATGCCGGCAGTGGCTTCAGGAGAATCTGCCCTGGGAGTATGGCCAAGGCTTGCCGCCCCTGTTCGACGATTTGGCCGAAGAGGTCGCCTTTCTCCGCAAGTGGCAGGCTGCGCTGGCCGAAGCCCGCTTCGTGGGAGTCTCCTGGCCCACCGACTTCGGCGGGCGAGGGGCCGGCCCGCTCCATCACTACATCGTCCAAGAGGAGCTGGCCCGGGCTCGGGCCCCCGAGCTGGTCGGCCGCCTCGGCGTGAACCTGATTGGTCCGACCCTGCTGGCCCACGGCACCGACGAGCAAAAGCAGCGCTGGCTCCCTTCGATCCTCCCCGCCGAGCAACTCTTCTGCCAGCTCTTCAGCGAGCCCGATGCCGGCAGCGACCTGGCCTCGCTGTCCACCCGGGCCGTTCCCGCCGACGGCGGATGGCGGCTCAGCGGCCAGAAGGTGTGGACCTCGTATGCCCAGTTCGCCGACTGGGGCCTGTGCCTGGCCCGCTCCCATCCCGACGAGCCCAAGCACGGGGGCATCACCGCCTTCATGGTGAACATGCACGTCCCCGGCGTGGACATCCGCCCCCTGCGCCAGATCACCGGCGAGTCCGACTTCAACGAGGTCTTCCTCAACGAGGTGTTCGTGGCCCACGACCAGGTGATCGGCGAGCCCGGCAACGGCTGGCGGGTGTCGCAGTCCACCCTCACCGTGGAGCGGGGCACCAACCCCCGCCAGCTCGTCATCCACCTCCAGCTTCTCGAAGAGTTGTTCCGCCTGGCCGCCGACTCCGGCCGCAACCAAGACCCGGTGATCCGCCAGGCCCTGGCTCGCTCCTACATCGAAGTCCGCCTGTTCCAGCTCCAGAACTGGCGGGTGCTCTCCCGGTTGGCCAACGGCCAAGACCACGGCCCGGAATCGGCCACCGCCAAGCTTTTCTGGAGCGAGATGAGCCAGCGCCTGCACCGCACCGCCATGGACGTGCTGGGTGCCACCGCCCCCCTGTGGCGGGGCGACCCCCACACCCCCGGCGAAGGCCGCTGGCAGCGATCCTGGCTGTACTATCAAGCCGCGACGATCTTCGCCGGAACCAGCGAAATCCAGCGAAACATCATCGCCGAGCGCACCCTGGGCCTCCCCCGAGAGCCCCGTTAGGAGCACCAATGAGCACCGCCTTCGACACCATCGAATACAGCGTCGACGAGGCCGTGGCCACCATCACCTTGAACCGGCCCGATGTGGCCAACGCCCAGGACACCCAGCTCATCGACGAGCTCGACGCCGCCTTCGACCTGGCCGAGGCCGACGACGAGGTGCGGGTGGTGGTGATGGCCGCCAACGGCCGCCACTTCTCCGCCGGCCACGATCTCAAGGCCCTGGTGGGCGACGTGGAGCCCGACAAGTGGCGGCAGATGCGGACCACCCCGGAGGGCAAGTTCCACCACGAGAAAACCATGTATTTCGACCGCTGCCTGCGCATTCGGGACTTCCCCAAGCCCACCATCGCCGCCGTGCACGGCAAGTGCATCGCCGCGGGCGTGATGCTGGCGGCCATGTGCGACCTGATCGTGGCCTCCGACGACGCCTCCTTCCAGAACCCGGTGCTGCGCATGACCGGCGCCGCAGTGGAAATCCTCATCGAGCCCTGGGAGATGCCGCCCCGCAAGGCCAAGGAGTTCCTGCTCACCGCCCAGACCATCTCCGCAGCCGACGCCGAGCGCCTGGGCATGGTCAACCGGGTAGTGCCCCGCGACGAGTTGGCCGCCACCACCAAGGAGATGGCCGAGGCCATCGCCCTAGTCCCCCCGGCCACCGCCGCCGTGGTGAAGCGGTCCATCAACAAGACCCTCGAGCTGATGGGCCAGAAAGACTCCTGGGACTACCACTTCATGGCCCACCACTGGATGCACAACACCGACACTGCCCTGGGCGCGCTGGAGCGGCGCATGCAGAAGTCGTCGATGAAGGAAGTCTTTGCCGAGCACCGCGATGAGTAAGCCGCTTACCGGCACACTGGAGCTCGATGTCGAGCGGCTGCGGCGGGAGCGGTACGCCAAGCTCCAGGCCCAGATGGCCGCCGACGGGCTCGACGCCCTGGTGC
>JAPPKI010000325.1 GCA_028820035.1 bacterium
GTGCCATGGCCAGGGCCGGAGTGGCGGTGATCCCCGAAGACCGCCATGACTCCGGCGTGGTATTGGACATGACGGTGGCTGAGAACCTCCTCATGGTGGACCCCTACCGAGTAGCCCGCCATGGCGTGATGGACAAGGGCTGGGCGACCGAGATAGCCGAGCAGATGATCAGCGAATTCGATATCGGATGCTCCGGACCCGACGCCCCGCTGTGGTCGCTGTCGGGCGGCAATCAGCAGCGGGTGGTGCTGGCCCGGGAGCTGGTCGCCGAGCCCGATGTTCTGGTGGCCGCTCAGCCAACCCGGGGACTGGATGTGGGGGCGATTGAGTACATGACCGATCGGCTGCGGCAAACTGCGATTGACGGTGTGGCCGTGCTGCTGATCTCCAGCGAGCTGGAGGAGATACTGGAATTGGCCGACCGGATTGTGGTCATGTCTCGAGGCCGAATTGTCGGCGAGCTTTCCCAAGCCGACGCCAACCTCGAAACCCTGGGTTTGCTGATGGGGGGAAGCACCGAATGACGCGTGGCGCCCGGGTTGCTGAGTGGGTGGTGCTCTACGCCCTCAGCGTGGCCGTGGCCCTGGCCGTTTCCAGCGTGATCGTGGAGGCCACCGGCGGTGACTGGTGGCCGGTACTCGAGGCATTGGTGGACGGCAGTATCAAGGCCTCGGGGCGCTGGGGGGAGACCCTGGGCGTGGCCGCACCTTTGCTGTTGGTGGCGCTGGGCACGGTGATCTCGGCGAAGGCGGGCCTGATCAACATCGGCCAAGAGGGGCAGCTGCTGATGGGAGCGGCGTTTGCGGTGTTCTTCAGCTTTCGTATCGGCGGCCCCGGCCCGCTGAACGTGGTGCTGCTATTGCTGTTCGGCGCGTTGGGCGGGGCAGTGTGGGCCTCGGCTGCCGGGCTTCTGCGCTATTGGCGGGGCGTGCCCGAAGTGCTGAGCACCCTGCTGTTGGTGTTCGTGGCCATTCAGGCGGTGGGATACGGCTTGAAGTGGCAATGGCTCCTGCTGGCTGACGAGGCCAGCCGAGGCAACCGCAACTTGGTGAGCGAGCAACTGGCCAAGAACAACCGGATTCCCCGTCCCGACATATTCGGCAACGAGTTCCCCATCACCGTTTACGTGGCGCTGGCGCTGGCCTTGGCGGTGGCCTATGTGCTGGCCCGCACGGTATGGGGCTTTCGGCTGAGGATGCTGGGCCACAATCCCCGGGCCGCCCAGCGATCCGGGGTGTCGTCCACCGTCTATGGCGCCACCGCACTGGCCATCGGCGGGGCTTTCGCCGGCCTGGCCGGGGCGGCCATGTTCGCCGGCGGCGGTTTCTCCTTCGGCAACTACCGACTGGTGCCCGGCTTCTCCGACAACATCGGCTGGACCGGCCTGCTCGTGGCCTTGATGGCCCGAGAGCGGGCGCTGCCTGCGGTGGTGGCCGCCTTCGTGTTCGCCATGCTGCGCACCGGTGCGGGCTTCGTGAACAGCACCGGGGTGGAGAGCCGCATCACCGACGTGGTGCAGGGGCTGCTGGTGCTGGCCTTGCTGGTCCCACCCGCGGTGGTCTTCCTGAGGGATCGTCGCCGGGCTCGAGCCGCGGCCACGGAGAGGGTGTGATGCCGTGCTGATCGACTTCTTCTCCGCCGTGGGCGACGTGTTGTCCAGCGAGTCCACCTACATCAATGGCGCGCTCTTTGCCGCGCTGCTGGCCTTTGCGGCCACCGGAGAGTGGGTGGCCGAGCGTTCGGGCACGTTGAACATCTCAGTGGAGGGGATGCTCCTGAGCGGGGCCTTCGCCGGGGCACTCGGCTATCACCTCGCCGATTCGGTGGCGGTGGGCTTGGTGTTCGGGGCATTCGGCGGCCTGACAATCGCGGTCGTGCAGGCCCAGATGAGCCATCGCCTCACCGCCGACCAGTTCGTGGTCGGCCTCACCCTCAACATCTTGATCGTTGGACTCACTGGGTTCTTGGATCGAGAGATCGATCCCCGGGCCGATAGGGCCTCAACAGTGGAGATCCCGGTACTGGTGGACATCCCTCTTTTCGGGCACGCGCTCTTTGGAGAGCCGTGGCCGTTCTACCTCCTCTATGGATTGGTTCCGCTGTCGTGGTGGCTGGTGTATCGAACCCGGTGGGGGTTGGAGCTACGGGCCGCGGGGGAGAACCCCCAGTCAGCCGACGTGAGCGGCATCGATGTGAACCTCCGTCGCCGACAGTCCATCTATTACGCCGGGTTGACCTCTGGGTTGGGCGGGGCCTACTTCCTGTTCGCTCAAATCGCCGCCTTTGATGATTCCATAATCAGAGGTCAGGGCTTTATTGCCATCGCCGCGGTGATCTTCGGCGGCTGGACGCTGTGGGGCACCATGGGGGGCTGCGTCGTGTTCGCCGGGGCCTTGTCGTTCCAGTTGTCGCTGCAAGGTCTGGGCTACGAGCTGAACACCGAGCTGTTGCAAGCCCTGCCCTATCTGGTGACCATCGGGACCATGGCCATTTTTGCCCGTAGGGTTCGCTCGCCCGCCGCCTTGGCTCAACCATTCATCCGCGGTCTGAAATAGTCGGGCTGAGACAAAGGGGAGCGGCGATGAAGGCGATGCGATACCACGAGCCCGGTGGCTCCGAGGTGCTTCGCTACGAAGAGGTGCCCGATCCCGAGCCAGGTCCGGTGGATGTTGTGGTGGACGTGGTGGCCACTGCCCTGAACCGGTTGGACGTAGTGCAGCGCAATGGCTGGTTCACCATGCCCGGCTTCACCCTGCCCCACATCGCCGGTATGGACGTGGCTGGTGTGGTATCCGAGGTGGGCCCCGAGGTCGATGGGTTGGCCGTGGGCGACCGAGTGGTGCTCGACCCGTCGCTGGCCGGGGTGGACGACCGCTCCAAACTAGGCGGCAGGGGCGATCTCTACGGGGAGCTGGGCATCATCGGCGCCACTGTCGACGGCGGGTATGCCGAGCGCTGCCTGGTTCCGGCCTCGCACGTCTACCCAGTACCCCACGCCATGTCGCTGGAGATCGCGGCTACCTTTCCCACCTGCTATCTCACCGCCGCCCATGGGCTGTTCGAAGTAGGCGGGCTCACCGCGGGCGAGACGGTGATGATCCACGCCGCCGGTTCCGGGGTCTCGGTGGCCGCCA
>JAPPKI010000086.1 GCA_028820035.1 bacterium
AGCGCACCATCGAGGTGGACCGGCCCGCCGACTCGGTGGAGATGGCGAGGGCGTCCACCCAGCTCACCGACCGGCTGGCGGGAAGCCCGGCCAGTGCCCTGCGAGATCGCGGGCTGACCCACGGCCTGATCCCGCTGGCGGCCCGGGTGCTGGATTCGCTGGCCGATCTGAGCGATGCCGAGGAGCAGCTCTACGTGGGTGGGGCGGCCAGCGTGGCCGGCCTTTTCGACGCCACCGAGACGGTTCGGTCGGTTCTGGGAATACTGGAGAAGCAGTTGGTGGTTGTGTCGTTGGTGAGAGACATTCTGGATCGAGGTCTCACGGTGGCCATCGGCTCAGAGACCGGAGTGGCGCCGCTGGCCGAGTGCTCGCTGATTGTGGCCCCCTACGAGGTGGCCGGCCAGCCGGTGGGTTCCATCGGAGTGCTGGGCCCCACCCGCATGAACTATCCCCAAGCGCTGGCCGCGGTGGCGGTGGTGAGCCAGAACCTGGGCGACAGGCTGTCGGCCCCCTAGCCCATGGCTGCTGACTTCTACGAGCTGCTCGGCGTAGGCCGAGATGCCACCGAGGACGACCTCAAGAAGGCGTTTCGCAAGCTGGCTCGCCAGTACCACCCTGACGCCAATCCCGACGACGCCGAAGCCGAGGCCCGGTTCAAGGAGATCGCCTTGGCCTACGAGACGCTGAGCGATCCCCAGAAGCGGGCCCATTACGACCGCTTCGGCACCGCGCCGGGAGCAGCCGGCGGGGGCGACCCGTTCTCGGGCATGAACCTGAACGACATATTCGACGCCTTCTTCGGAGGGGCCAGCCCGTTCGGCGGGAGTCCGTTCGGCACCACAGGCGGGCGGGCCCGGACCGGTCCCCAGCGGGGTGCCGACCTGGAGGCGGTGCTGACGCTCGACTTTGAGGATGCGGTGCTGGGTGCCGATGCCGAGGTGTCCGTGCGCACCGCCACGGTGTGCGAATTGTGCGACGGCCGGGGGGCAGCCGAGGGCACCCAGCCGGTTACCTGCCCTACGTGCGACGGCATTGGCCAGGTGCAGCGGGTGCGCCAGTCGATCCTCGGCCAGATGGTGACTCGCACGGTGTGCGAGACCTGCTCGGGTAGCGGCGAGGTGATCTCCGACCCGTGCCGCGAGTGCGGGGGCGACGGCCGGGTGGTGGGCGACCGGGACTACACGGTGACCGTGCCGCCGGGAGTGGGCCAAGGTTCCACGCTGCGGGTGGCCCGCCGGGGCGCAGTTGGGCCGAGGGGCGGTCCGCCGGGGGACCTGTACGTGCATATCGACGTGCGGCCCCACCCTCGATTCCAGCGCGATGGCGACAATCTGGTGGACCAACTGCATCTGACCATGGTCCAAGGCGCCCTCGGAGTGAACATCAAGTACGAGACGCTGGACAGCGTGGAGGATCTGGACATTCCCGCCGGCACCCAGTCTGGCGATGTGTTTCGCATCCGAGGCCGGGGCGTGCCCCGACTGGAGGGCCGGGGCCGGGGCGATCTGCTGGTGCAGGCCATGGTGGAAACGCCCACCGGCTTGAGTGACGAGGAAATCGACCTACTCCATCAGCTTGCCGAAATGCGGGGCGAAGAGGTGGCGCCCACGACCAGGAAGCGACGCCGTGAAGCCCGGCGGCGGTGACGGCCCCCACGTCTTCGTCGACGATTTAGAACGCCCCGAGCTGCGCGACGAAGACCGCCATCACCTAACCCGTTCGCTACGTCTGCGGCCCGGCGACTCCTTCACCGCCTCCGAGGGGGCCGGTTCGTGGCGAGTGTGCCGTCTGGGGTCAGGCCCCGAAGGCGAGGTTGAGCCCGTAGGCGAGGTGGTGTTCGTCGAAGCCCCTCAGCCATCTATCACCATCGGCTTTGCCCTAATCAAGGGAGGCCGCCCCGAGCTAGTGGTGCAAAAGCTCACCGAACTGGGCGTGGACGCCATCGTCCCATTTACCGCCGAGCACAGCGTGGCCCGCTGGGACCCCGACCGAGCCACCCGCCACACCGAGCGTCTCCGCCGAGTCGCCCGCGAAGCCGCCATGCAAAGCCGCCAAGTCCGCCTCCCCGAGATCGGCGAGCCCACCGACTTCGCCGACTTGGCTGCTCGACCTGCCGCCATCCGAGCCGACATCACCGGCAACCCCCCGTCCCTCGACCACCCCACCGTCCTGATCGGCCCCGAAGGCGGCTGGTCCGAAACCGAACGCCACCAACTAGGCGCCATTCGCATCAGCTCCTCAGTCCTCCGTTCGGAGACAGCGGCCATCGGATCGGCTGCACTGCTTACCGCCCTCCGCGACGGCCTTACTGTTACCAGCTAGGAGCGCTGGTTGATGGGGGTGTAGGTGCGCTCGGTGGAGCCGGTGTAGACCTGGCGGGGGCGGGCTATGCGGCTGTCTTGTTCCAGGAGCTCTACCCAGTGGGCGAGCCAGCCGGCGGTGCGGGCGATGGCGAACAGTACGGTGAACATGTCGGTGGGGAAACCCATCGACTGGTAGATGAGCCCGGAGTAGAAGTCCACGTTGGGATAGAGGCGGCGGCTCACGAAGTAGTCGTCGCCCAGCGCCACCTCTTCGAGCTTCAAGGCGATATCGAGCAGCGGGTTGGACCCGGTCACCTCGAACACGTCATAGGCCGCATCCTTGATGATGCGGGCCCGGGGGTCGTAGTTCTTGTACACCCTGTGGCCGAACCCCATCAGGCGGGTTTCCCCGGCCTTGACCGCCTTGATGAACGGGTCGATGTTCTCGTAGCTGCCGATCTCGTAGAGCATCTCCATGACGGCCTGGTTGGCCCCGCCGTGGCGGGGGCCGTACAGCGAGCAGGCGGCCGCGGAGATCACCGAGTAGGGATCGGTGTGGGCGCTGCCCACCACTCGGGCGGTGCTGGTGGAGCAGTTCTGGCCGTGGTCGGCGTGGGTGATGAGCAGCAGGTCGAGCGCCCGGCTCATGGCCGGATCGCACTCGTAGGTGGGCTCGGCGATCTTGAACATCATCGACAAGAAGTTGGTGGCGAAGTCCAGGTTGTTGTCGGGGTAGACGAACGGCAGCCCGGAATTGAAGCGGGAGCCCGCAGCGGCCACCGTCGGCACCTTGGCGATGAGCCGCACGATCTGGTGCATGCGGTTCTCGG
>JAPPKI010000062.1 GCA_028820035.1 bacterium
CCCCAGGTCTTCGCCGGTCGAGAACACTTGGCGGCTGAAGAGCGGATGGCCGCGGTTTGCGAGTTGGTCGACGAGCAGGTGATGGCCGACGTGCTGGCCGCAGCCGATGCCACCGAATGCGAGACGGTCGTGCTCACCGGCTTCTGCATGGGCGGCATGTACACCATCAAGGCCGCAGCTACCGGGCGGTTCCACCGGGCAGCCGCCTTCTACGGGATGATTCGCCTGCCCGAGCACTGGAAGGGTCCCGGCCAAGGCGAGCCGCTGGATCTGTTGGCCCAAGGCAATCCGTGCCCGCTATTGGCGATCATCGGCACCGAGGATCCGTTTACGCCCGCCGAGGATGTGGCCGCACTGGGGGAGGCCGGGGCAGAGATCGTGTCCTATGAAGGCGCCGACCACGGTTTCGTTCACGATCCTGTCCGTCCTGCCCACCGTCCCGACGATGCCGCCGACGCCTGGGTTCGGGTCATCGAGTTCCTGAGCCAATAGCGGCGATGGCAACCCGGCCCTCGGTTTGGACGGTCATCGTGGCCGCCGGCTCGGGCACCCGTTTCGGCGGCGCCAAGCAGTACCTGGAATTGGACGGCGCCCGGGTAGTGGACCGCAGCGTGGCAGTAGCCGCCCAGGTGAGCGACGGGGTGGTGGTGGTGGTTCCTGGCGGGGACGTAGAAGCCGAATCGGCCCGGTTGGCCGCCAGCGCAGTGGTGGCCGGTGGGGCGAGCCGGGCCGCTTCGGTGCGCAATGGGCTTGAGGCGGTGCCCGACGATGCGGCCATCATCTGCGTCCACGACGCCGCCCGACCCCTGGCCGGTGCCGACGTCTATGAGCGGGTAGTGGAGGAGGTGCGCTCAGGGGCGGCCGGTGCGGTGCCGGTGATGCCGGTAACCGATACCATCCGCAGGGTGGACGGGGGAGTGGTGGATCGCAGCACCCTGCAAGCCGTGCAGACCCCGCAGGCCTTCAGGGCCGGGCTGTTGCGGGCGGCCCACGCCGATGCCACCGATGCCACCGACGATGCCAGCCTGGTGGAGGCCGCCGGCCACGCTGTGGTTGCAGTAGAGGGCCACCCCCGCAACATCAAGATCACGCACCCTGACGACTTAGCCGCGGCCAAAGCCTGGTTGGCGACATGAGTGAAGAAATCCGAGTAGGCCACGGGTTCGACACCCATCGGTTCAGCGACGATCCCGACCGCCCCTTGATACTGGGCGGGATCAGGTTTGAAGGCACACCGGGTTTGGTGGGCCACAGCGATGGCGATGCCGTGGCCCACGCCGTGATCGACGCCTTGTTGAGCGCGGCTGGGATGGGCGACATCGGAGTGCTGTTTCCCGACACCGACGAAGCCTGGGCCGGGGCCGACAGCATTGGATTGCTCGCCGATGCCGTGGCGCGGTTGGACGACGCTGGCTGGAGGGTGGTGAATGCCGACTGCACGGTGGTTACCGAGCAACCCCGCATCGCGCCTCATCGAGAGGAGATGGAGGCGAGGCTGAGCGGCGCCGCTGGTGCCCCGGTCGCGGTCAAGGGCAAAAGGGCCGAAGCCCTGGGTGCGCTGGGCCGAGGAGAGGGCCTGGCCTGCTGGGCGGTGGCCCTGATTGAGCGCCAGTGAGCGAACAGGGCCCGAGAGGCGGCAACCGGAGGGGCCGGGGTGGCACCCCCAATAAGGGTGCCAACAAGGGCGCTAACAGAGGTCCCAACAAGGGTCACAACAAGGGACGACCGTCTGGCGATCACCAGCGCAGCCGCCGCCAAAAGGTCGGTCTCGGCGGCGAACAGGTGGAGGGCCGCCAAGCGGTACGGGAGATGCTGTTAGCCGGCACTCGTCCGGTCCGAGAAGTGGTGGTCGCCACGGGGCAGAACCAGACCGGGGTACTGGCCCAAGTGATGGAGCTAGCCGCCGAGTTGCGAGTGCCCGTCAAAGAGGTAGCCCGCTCCAAATTCGAGTCCATGGCTGCCACCGAGGCCCCCCAAGGGGTGATCGCCCGGGCTGCTCCCTTGGCCGAGCACGATCTGGAGGAGCTAGCCCGCCCTCCTGATGGCCGCCCCCCGTTCTTGCTGGTGCTTGACGGGGTCACCGATCCGGGCAACGTGGGGGCCGCCCTGCGCACCGCTGAGTGTGCCGGGGTCACCGGCGCAGTGCTGGGGCGGCACCGGTCGGCCCACATCACCCCCGCCGCGGCCAAGGCGGCGGCGGGGGCCGTCGAGCATGTGCCCATGGCGGTAGTGCCGGGCATCCCCAACGCGTTGGCCCGCCTAGGAGAGCTCGGGGTGTGGACGGTCGGATTGGACGTGGCCGCGCCCACCACGGTCTATGAGATGAGCGTGGCGGCAGAAGCGGTGGCCCTGGTGGTGGGTAGCGAGGGCCGGGGCCTGTCCCGCCTCGCCCGCCAGCGCTGCGACGTAGTAGCCGCCATCCCCCTAGCCGGACACCTCAGCTCCCTCAACGCCGCCGCCGCAGTAGCCATCGGCTGCTTCGAAATCGCCCGCCACCGCCAGCACACCACGTTTGGTAACTGAAGCCCGCACGATTCTCTGGGATGCCCGATAAGCGGTTGTCAAGAACGCCGCCCGGCCCAACGGGGCCAAACTCCTGCGCACGATTCTCTGGGATGCCCGATAAGCGGTTGTCCATGTCTGGGGCTGTCATTAAGGTGGAGGTGCAGTCGGAGCTGGCTTCATAGGGCTCCCTTCCAGATTTTGACTTCTAGGTCTTGAGTAAGTGAAGGGGCATTGGAATGACGATGAGCGAAGTCGATCACTCGGGATTGGACCGGGAAGAGGCGATGGCGAGGCTTGCCGAGATCCAGCAGGCAATTCTCGTTCTTCCCGAAGCCGAGCAGGCCCAGCTGAGGGAATGGTTCAGCGAATTGGATTGGGAGCGGTGGGACAAGCAGATCGAAGCCGACGGAGATGAGGGGGCGTTGGATTTCCTCGTTGCAGATGCTCTTGAGGCCAAGGAGGACGGCACGCTTCAGGAGCTCTAGGTGCACCGAACAACGCCTCGGTTCTGGACGTACTTTGAGCAGCTTCCCGAATCTGCCCAGAAGGCTGCCAGAAGGAACTTCCGTGTCCTGACTGAGAATCCGCGGCACCCATCATTGCGCTTCAAAAAAGTTGGCA
>JAPPKI010000376.1 GCA_028820035.1 bacterium
ATCATGCTCATCTCGGTGCTGGAGCGCCGGGGCGAAATCGGGGTGCGTCGAGCGCTCGGCGCCCGGAAGATACACATCGCGGCGCAGTTTCTCATCGAGTCGATGCTGCTGACTCTTCTAGGAGGCTTGGTGGGAATAGTGCTCGGGCTCTCCGTCGTAGCGGTGGTTACCCTAGTGCTGGACTGGCCGATGACGGTGGAGTTGTCATTTGTCGGCGTCGGCCTAGGGGTAACGCTGGGAGTGGGGCTGGTGGCCGGAATGTACCCCTCTTGGCGGGCATCCCGTATGGACCCGGCCGAGGCCGTCCGCCCTGCGGCCTAGCGGCGTGCTTCTCGGCTACTTGACCTGCATCGGACACGAAATAGTGTCTGGGCCATGACTGTCACCCACGAGGAGTTTCGGCAGCGGACTCAAGAGTTTCTGACCGCCAACGCCGTTCCCCGCAGTGAACCGCCGTTGGAGTGGACTGAGGAATCGATGGTGGCCGAGTGCCGTCGATTCCACGGTGCGCAAGCCGAAGCCGGGCTGGGAGGCATCACCTATCCGGTGGAATACGGCGGACAGGGTCTAGACAAGAGCTACCTTGAGGTGTTCAACCAGGAGCTGTCCCGCTATCAGGCACCACTGGTGCCCGCGGCCATCTCGCATGGGATGTGCCTGCCGGTAATGAACGACTTCGGCACTCCTGAGCAGCAGGCTCGCTACCAGTCCAGGATCATCCGCTGCGATGACCTCTGGTGCCAGATGTTCTCCGAGCCCGGCGCCGGCTCCGATGTGGCCTCTTTGGCCACTCGGGCGGTGCGCGACGGCGATGAGTGGGTGCTGAACGGCCAGAAAGTTTGGACCTCGGGCGCTCAGTATTGCGAGTACGGGCTGTGCGTGGCCCGGACCGATCCGACCCAGCCCAAACACCGGGGGCTGTCCATGTTCATCATCGACTTATCGCTGCCTGGCGTGGACATCCGGCCGCTACGCCAGATCAACGGGAGCTCTCACTTCAACGAGATTTACTTGACCGACGTGCGGGTGAGCCACAACTGCCTGGTGGCGGGAGAGGGCGAAGGCTGGAACGTGGCAGTGGCCATGCTCATGTACGAGAGGGTGGCCATCGGAGCGGGCGGTTCCGGGGCCATGGGCAATCGCATGGGCAGCACCCAGCTCATTGCTGAAGCCCAGAAGCGGGGTCGCAATACCGATCTCGTGACCCGAGGAGCTCTGGTCGATCTCCACATCAGGGAGCGGATCCAGGGCTTTATCGGGATGCGGATCCGCCAGGCAGCCGAAGCGGGTCGGGCGCCCGGTCCGGAGGGGTCCATTGCCAAACTGAACGCCGCGCTGATCAGCCGTCAGGCAGCCGATTTGGCCATCGAACTGGCCGGTGCGTCGGGCCAAGCCTGGGCTACCGACGACGATGACGGCCGCCAGTGGGCCGACGGGGTGATCAGCTCGCCGGGGATGGGCATTGCCGGGGGTACCAACGAGGTGCAGCGCAACATCATCGGTGAGCGGGTGCTGGGCCTGCCCAAGGAGCCCGACCCCTACAAGGGCCAGCCCTGGGAAGCGGTGCCCCGCTCCTAGAGCATGCCTGCTGATCGGCTAGCCGCCGGTCAGCTCAGCCCACACCTGATCCACCGCCGCGGCCAGCTCTTCGGGAGTGCCGCCGTTGACGATCACATAGTCTGCAATCGCCCGGCGCTGGGCGTCGGTGGCCTGGCTGGCCATGCGGGCTCGGGCCTGCTCTTCGGTGAGACCCCGCTCGATCAGCCGGGGCAAGCGCACTGCTTCGGGAGCCTCTACCACCACCACTTGGGTGTAGCCCCGCCCCGACTCCAGCTGCCCCAGCCGACTCTCGACTAAAACCGCCATGTCGAGCACCACCACTTGGACTTCTCCCCTGTCGTCCAATTCCTGAATCTGCACGTCGAGCTCGGCGTTGATGGCCGGATGGCTAACTGCCTCCAGCGCAGCCAACTGATCCGGGCGGCCGAACACCTCGGCAGCCACCTTGGCCCGGTCGATGTGCCCGTGGTCATCCACGATTGCAGGGCCGAAGGCGTCGATCACCCCCTGCTCGGCTCGACCCCCAGGGGCCAGCACTTGCCGCCCGATTGCGTCCACATCGATCACTGCTGCCCCCAGCTCGGCAAATCGGCTTGCTGCGGTCGATTTCCCCGCTCCAATCCCGCCAGTAAGACCCACAACCAGCATCAATGTGAGGCTACCCCCAGGACTGGTCGGCCAGCACAACGAGCGAGGCGTCGGCCAGACCCACAACCAGCATCAATGTGAGGCTACCCCCAGGACTGGCGACCCTGGATAGCCCAACGAGCCCTGTGACTGTCAGACTTACTCCATGCGCGTCGAATTGACCGATGATCAGCTTGAGCTCCAGCAGGAACTGCGGACGTATTTTTCCAACCTGATGACCGACGAGGTGCGGGCGAAGATCCGCCACACCGAGACCGAGGCCAACGAGGACTACAAGGCACTGATCCGCCAGATCGGCAGCGATGGCTGGCTAGGAGTGGGCTGGCCGGTGGAATATGGCGGCAAGGGATTTACCCCCATCGAGCAGTACATCTTTTTCAACGAAGCCTGGGCCGCCCAGGTACCGGTGCCGTTCCTCACCATCAACACGGTGGGCCCGACCATCCGGGAGTACGGGAACGACCGCCAGAAAGACTTCTTCTTGAAGAAGATCCTGGCCGGTGAGATGCATTTCTCCATCGGCTATTCCGAGCCCACCGCCGGTACCGACCTGGCCGCGCTCAAGACCCGGGCGGTGCGCGACGGCGACGAGTGGGTTGTGAACGGCCAGAAGCAGTTCACCAGTCTGGCCTACGACGCCGACTACGTATCGCAGGCCGCCCGCACCGACCCCGACGCCCCCGCCCACAAGGGCATCACCATGTTATTGGCCCCCACCGACGACCCCGGATTCGACATCCAGCCGTTCATCACCATGGGCGGCTCCCACACCACCTCCACGTTCTACGACAATGTGCGAGTGCCCGACTGGCTGCGTGTGGGCGAGGTGAACGGGGGCTGGGGCCTCATTACCAATCAGCTCAACCACGAGCGAGTGTCGTTGTGCGCCTCCGGGGGCATCGCCAATCTGGTGAA
>JAPPKI010000241.1 GCA_028820035.1 bacterium
GGCCGACAAGCACTGAGTCGCTCACTCCCAGGGCGGCCGCCGCTTGCGGTGTGATTGGCCCAGCCGCCTGATCAGGTTCGAGCACCCGGGGCAACCGAGGTAGCCACTCGTTCGGATCGCCCACGGCCAACCCCAGCAGATCAGGGGCCGTCTCATTGGCGGCAGGATCAAACCACCCGGTGCCCGATGCGTCGCCTCGGTCGGTGACATGAGCGCCGGTCAGCCGCCAAGTGAGCCAGTCATGGGGCAGCATGATTTGAGCAATCCGATCAGCCAGTTCGGGCTCGTGCTCAAGAACCCAGGCCAGCTTGGCAATGGTGAGCGATGCCAACGGCACCGATCCGCAGCGCTGAGCCCACTGCTCGCGACCATAACGGGCTACCAGGTCGCGGGCCTGGGGCGCGGAGGTAGTGTCGTTCCACAATTTGGCGGGCCGCAGAGCCTCGCCGTCTTCGCCTACCAGCACCAAGCCGTGCTGTTGGCCGGCCACGCTCACTGCAACCACGTTGGCCCGGTCGGCATCGGTGAATTGGGCAAAGCAGGCCGACAGCGCCTCCCACCAAGTCGCCGGATCCTGCTCGCTCACCGGCGGCTCCCAGCGCGAGTGGGTGTGCGGGGCACTGGTCCGGTCAATCAGCAGGCCGGAGTCGAGTTCCCGCAATTCAACCTTGGTGGACTGGGTGGACGAGTCCACCCCGGCCACCAATGCACGGCCAACCATCAGCGGCCAATCGCAGCAATGCCCGACATCAGCCCGTCAACCTAACACTTGGTTACTTGGCTCCCAATCAGTTCGGCGTGGACCAGATGATTCGGTTGACCTCATTCTCCAGTCGCTCTTGGCGCCCCGACACCGGCTGGGGGTCGAGTCCGTCGGCAACTGCCTGGTCGGCAAGCGCGGCAAGGTCCACGTCACCCTTCATGATCTCGGCGCCCAAACCCGAGTCCCACCGGGCGTAGCGGTCGGTCCGGGCTTGCTCGATGACCCCGTCGGCCAGCATGGCCTCGGCCACCAGCAGGGAGCGGGCCAGCGTGTCAATACCTCCGATGTGGCCCATGAACAGGTCGTCGCGGGCCATGCTCTGGCGCCGGAGCTTGGTGTCGAAGTTGAATCCGCCGGTGATGAACCCCCCACCGCGCAAAATCTCGTAGAGGGCGAGCGACAGCTCGTCCACCGAGTTGGGGAACTGGTCGGTGTCCCAACCGTTCTGGGGATCGCCCCGGTTGGCGTCCACGCTGCCGAAAATGCCGTTGTCCACCGCATAGGCCACCTCATGATGGAAGGAGTGGCCCGACAAGGTGGCGTGGTTCACCTCGATGTTCACCTTGAACTCGTCGACGAGGCCGTAGCGGTCTAGAAATCCGTGAACCGAAGCGCAGTCGTAGTCGTACTGGTGCTTGGTGGGCTCCTGGGGCTTGGGCTCGATGAGCAGCGTGCCGGTGAATCCGATCTCGTGCTTGTGCTCCGCCACCATTGTCAAGAAGCGGGCGAACTGATCGGCCTCTTGGCGCATCCGGGTGTTGAGCAGAGTCTCGTAGCCCTCTCGCCCGCCCCACAGCACGTAGTTGGCTCCATTGAGGCGGTGGGTGGCCTCCAGCATGTGGCGCACTTGGGCCGCGGCGTGGGTGAACACCTCCGGATCGGGGTTGGTAGCGGCCCCCGCGGCATACCGGGGGTGGCTGAACAAGTTGGCCGTACCCCACAGCAAACGCACGCCGGAGGCCTCCATCTTGGTGGCAGCTCGCTCCACCATGGCATCGAGATTGGCCCGGCTCTCGGCTAGATCGGCGCCCTCCGGGGCCATGTCCACGTCGTGGAAGCAATAGAACGGGGTTCCCAGCTTCTCGAAGAACTCAAAGGCGGCATCCTGTTTGGCCCGAGCGGCGGCCATCGGATCTTGTCCGGGCTCTAGCCAGGGGCGGTCGAACGTGCCGTGGCCGAATATGTCGCTGCCCGGCCAGTTGAAGCTGTGCCAGTAGCACACCGCGATCCGCAGATGGTCTTCCATGCGCTGCCCCATCACCACCCGGTCGGGGTCGTACACCCGATAGGCCAACTGGCCGAGACCCGCCCTGCGGCCGGCAAAGGCCACCGGCTCCGGAACGGTGTCGAAAAAGTCAGTCACGGTGAGCTCCCGTCATGGCGCCGTCGCTGCCATGGCCGAGTCTAAAGATTGCCTCTCGCAGCCGCCCGATCACCGGCTGATTGTCCGTGTACGCTAACGGGGTTGACAGCAAGCATCGAGCATGAGAGGCGGGTCCATGTCTTTTCCTTCTGATCTTGAGATCGCCCGCGGGGCGAACCTCCGACCACTAACCGAAATCGCCGAAGAAGCCGGCATTCCAGTCGAGATGCTGGAGCCCTACGGGGCGGGGGCGGCCAAGATCAGCCTGGATGCGATCGAGGCTCTGTCTGATCGGCCCCGAGCCCGCTACGTGGTGGTGACGGCCATCACTCCAACACCATTGGGCGAGGGAAAGACCACCACCACGGTGGGGTTGGGCCAGGGTTTCGGCCATATCGGAAAGCGGGCCACCATCGCCATCCGCCAGCCGTCATTGGGACCCACGTTCGGCATCAAGGGCGGCGCGGCCGGTGGCGGCTACAGCCAGGTGGTGCCAATGGAGCTGTTCAACCTCCACCTCACCGGCGACATGCACGCGGTGACCGCGGCCCACAACATGTGCTCGGCCATGCTCGACGCCCACATCTACCACGGCAACGAATCAGGGCTGGACCTGCACAACATCACCTGGCGCCGGGTGGTGGACATCAACGACCGGGCCCTGCGCAACATCGTGGTCGGCCTCGGCGGGCGGCTCGACGGCATCCCCCGAGAGAGCGGATTCGACATCACCGCCGCTTCCGAGGTGATGGCCACCTTGGCGCTGGCCACATCGCTATCGGACTTGCGGGCCCGGCTGGGCCGCACCGTGGTGGGCTACACCAAAGACGGCGACCCGGTGACCGCTGAAGACCTCAAGGCCGCCGGGGCCATGGCCGTGCTGTTGAAGGACGCCCTGAAGCCCAACCTGATGCAGACCCTGGAGGGCGGCCCCGCCCTGGTGCACACCGGGCCGTTCGGCAACATCGCCACCGGCAACTCCTCCATCGTG
>JAPPKI010000109.1 GCA_028820035.1 bacterium
CCCATCACGATGGGGTCGGCCACCCCGAGCGCCTCGCAGAAGGCGGCGGCGTCGGCGGCCATGGCGCCCGAGGAGTAGTCGGCGTCGCGGGCCCATTCGCTGTCACCGTGGCCCCGTTGATCCAGGGACAGCACGTGGTAGCGGTCAGCCAGGGCCAGGCTGACCAGGTCCCAGGAGTGGCACGACTGGTTGCCGCCGTGGAGCAGCAGCACCGTGGAAGCGTCAGAGCTGCCCCACTCGGAGAAGTGGAAGCGGTGATGGCGGGCCACGATGTTGCGTGACGCATAGGAGATGTTTGAGCCGTGGGTGATGCCGAGGTCGGCGGCGCTGGTGCACAGGCTTTCGAACTCGGCGGTGGCCGTCATGTCCAGCGGCTCGACGGTGTCGGCGAACTCGTTGAGGTGCATCAGCCCTTCCCTTCCCTCAGATCGGCGTAGAAGTACTTGACCAGCTCGTTGAACACGTCGGCCCGCTCCCACTGGAGGAAGTGGCCGCATTCGGGGATCACCACCGGCCCCACCCGGTTGGCGAAGGAGATCTCGCAGCGTTTGGGGAAGTCCTTGGGCACAATCTGGTCGTCGGGGCCGTACAGGATGAGCGTGGGGGCCTGCACCTGAGTGCCCATCATGGGCGGCTCGGTCATCGGCCGGCCGTATTCCAGCTGGTACACCGACCAGCCCGAGGCCAGCCGCTCCAAGTCGGCAAACGGCTCGGTCATGAAGTCGTAGTCGTCCTCTTCGAAGGAGTACTGGGAGGCCAATAGCCGATGCTCGTAGAAGTCCTTCACGTAGCGACGGCAGCGCTCGGGGGTGTCGAGCTCGGCTCGCAATTTGTCGGGATCGCGGCCTTGGCGGATGCGGTAGTCGCCGGTGGGGCCGTGGGGCAGCGGGTTCAGCGACAGCCCCCGCTCGGTGTACCAGTCCACCTGGTCGACGATGAAGGGGGCCACGGTGTTGAAGAACACCATCCTCTCGGCGAACTCGGGCCAGCGGTTGGCCATGTCCACGATCACCGCGCCGCCCACGTCACCGCCCAGCAGCCCGACCCGCTGGTGACCGAGCGCGTCGTGAACCAAGGTGTGGATGTCGCGGGAGTACAGCACCAAGTCGTACTGGTCGTTTTCGGACAGATCGGAGTCGCCGTAGCCCCGCAGGTCGGGGACGATCACCTCGTAGCCAGCCTCGGCCAGCGGGATGATATTGCGCCACCAGATGCGCTTGGTCTCGGGATAGCCGTGGACCAGCACCAAGGGGTAGCCGCCCTCTCCCTCGCGGATGTAAGCCAGCGACAGGTCGCCATCGACCGGAGCCCGGTGGATGGCGAAGGCATCTCGGGATGGAGTTGGCGGTTGCTCGGGGCGAATGGGAGGCACGGCCCGGCAGCCTATTCGCTCCCGCACTTATGCCCTGAGGCGGGCGGGATGTTAGGAAATATCAGCCGAAAATCGACAGAAAGGCCGACATGGAGTTTGGACTTTTCATCCAGGGATACGTGCCCCAGCACCGCCGGGACGTGGATCCCGATGCCGAGCACACTGCGTTCATGGAGGAGCTCGACCTGGTGATCGCAGCCGACAAGGCAGGGTTCAAGTACGTGTGGCTGCCCGAGCACCACTTCCTCGACGAGTACTCCCACATGTCGGCCAACGACGCCATCGCCGGGTACCTGGCCCACGCCACCGAGCGGATCCACATCGGATCGGGCATCTTCAACCCGCTGCCCCAGGTGAACCACCCGGCCAAGGTGGCCGAGCGGGTGGCCATGCTCGACCACTTGACCGGCGGCCGGTTTGAGTTCGGCACCGGCCGAGGCGCGGGCAGCCACGAGATCCTGGGATTCCTGCACAAGGAGGGCATCACCGACACCTCCCACACCAAAGAAATCTGGGAAGACGTGATCGGCGAGTTCGCCAAGATGTGGACCCAGGACACCTACGAGGGCTACGAGGGCAAGTTCTGGTCGCTGCCGCCCCGCAAGGTGCTGCCCAAGCCGTGGGGCAAGGGCCACCCGGCCATGTGGTACGCGGCGGGTAACGTGACCAGCTACGCCATGGCCGCCCGCAAGGGCCTCGGCGTGCTCGGTTTCTCGGTGGGCGCCCTCGATGAGCTGGCCCCAGTGCTGGAGGCCTACAAGCGCGACATTGTCAACGCCGAGCCGGTGGGGGCGTTCGTGAACGACAACCTGATGGTGACCACCGGGGCGTTCGTGGCCGAATCCGACCAAGGGGCGGTTGACCACGCCCTGCGGTCGTCGATGACCTACCTACAATCCAACGTGTTCCGCTACCACGACACCTTCCCTCGGCCCGAATGGGTGCCGCCGTGGCCTCAGACCATCCCGATGCCCAGCGCCGATGACCTGTGGGAGACCGTGGGCCAGCCGGGCAGCGTGATGGGCGACCCCGACCAGGCTCTCAAGGCCTGCCAGCAATGGGCCGATGCCGGGGCCGACCAGCTGGTGTTCGGCATGGGCTCCAGCGAACGGGCCGACGACCTGAAGACCATCGAGCTGTTGGGCCAGCACGTGATCCCCAAGATCGACACCGACCCGGTACACCGCACCACCCGCCTGCGCGAGAACGCCGCCTAGTACGACTGAGAAAAACACCCGAAAGCACCCAGAAAAGAGGCCGACATGGAGTTTGGAGTCTTCATCCAGGGATACACCCCCCAGTTTCGCCGGGAGGGCGATCCCGATGCTGAGCACAAGACGTTCATGGAGGAATTGGAGCTGGTGATCGCGGCCGACAAGGCCGGGTTCAAGTACGTGTGGCTCACCGAGCACCACTTCCTCGACGAGTACTCCCACCTGTCGGCCAACGATGCAGTGGCCGGCTATCTGGCCCATGCCACCGAGCGGATCCACATCGGGTCGGGAATCTTCAACCCGCTGCCTCAGGTGAACCACCCGGCCAAAGTGGCCGAGCGGGTGGCAATGCTCGACCACCTCTCCGGGGGCCGGTTCGAGTTCGGCACCGGCCGAGGCGCGGGCAGCCACGAGATTCTGGGCTTTTTGCACAAAGAGGGCATCACCGACACCACGGCCACCAAGGAGATCTGGGAAGACGTGATCGGCGAGTTCGCCAAGATGTGGACCCAGGACACCTACG
>JAPPKI010000519.1 GCA_028820035.1 bacterium
GTCATGGGTGTCTCTCTCAAGGGAGGCGATAGAACATGCGCCTATCGTGGAACGAAGTACGTGTCCGGGCCGCAGCGTTCGCTGAGCGGTGGCGCGATGCGGCATATGAGAAAGGCGAAACGCAGAGCTTCTACAACGACTTTTTCGCGGTATTTGGTGTCGACCGGCGCAGCGTCGCCCGCTTCGAGCAGCATGTGACAAAGCTCGATGACAAGAGCGGCTACATCGACTTGTTCTGGCCGGGAGTGCTCCTCGTAGAGCAGAAGAGCGCGGGGCTCAATCTCGGTGGTGCCTACGAACAGGCAGGCCAGTATTTCGACGCTCTGCCGATGCATGAGCAGCCTCGTTTCATAATGGTGAGCGACTTCCAGAACTTCGAGTTGCGCGACCTCGACGAACGCGAAACGGTCGCCTTCCCGCTGGCGGCGCTGCCTGACAACGTCGAGGCGTTTGGATTCGTGATGGGCGTACGGCAGCGGACATTTCGGGACCAAGACCCTGCGAACATCAAGGCCGCCGAACTGGTGGGCCGGCTGCATGACAAGCTTGAAGAGACCGGCTACCGGGGACACGACCTTGAGAGATTCCTCGTCAGAATCGTGTTCTGCCTATTCGCCGACGACACCGGCATCTTTGACCCGCGCGACATCTTCTTCGATTTCATCGAAGAACGAACCAGCGTTGACGGTGCCGATCTCGGCCCATGGCTGTCGCAGCTATTCCAAGTGCTCGACACGCCGGTCGAGAATCGGTCGGAGAGGCTCGACGCCGACCTTGCCCGCTTCCCCTATGTCAACGGCGACCTGTTCGAGGGACCCCTGCGGATACCCTCATTCGACGGGGCCATGCGAGACGCCTTGCTGGATGCCTGTCGGTTCGACTGGTCGGAAATCTCACCAGCGATCTTCGGTGCCCTTTTCCAGTCGGTCATGGACCCCAAGGAACGCCGCTCCCAAGGCGCCCACTACACGACCGAGAAGAACATTTTGAAAGTGATCAGCCCGCTGTTCCTAGATGGACTCCGCGAAGAGTTCGACCGGCTCAAGGCACGGCAAGACAGCCGGCGGCTAGCCGAACTGCGCCAATTCCGAAGGAAGCTCGGCGAGCTGAGATTCCTCGACCCTGCCTGCGGGTGCGGGAACTTCTTGATCATTTCTTACCGAGAGCTCCGGCTGCTTGAGATAGAGGTCATGCGGGAAATCAGCGCGGACACCGAGAGGGAAGGCCAAAGGGCCCTGAGCGCCGAGTTGGCATCGGCGGTGAACGTGGACCAGTTCTACGGCATCGAGCTGAGTGAGTTCCCGGCACGTATCGCTGAGGCGGCGATGTGGATGATGGATCACATCATGAACAACCGGCTCAGCCTTGAACTGGGCGAGGTATTCGCCCGCATCCCACTACAGACCTCGCCAAAGATCCTGTGCGCTGACGCCCTAGAGGTCGACTGGACGGAGGTGCTGCCACCAGGGGACTGCTCGTTCGTGCTCGGCAATCCGCCCTTCATCGGTTCGAAGCTTCAGACTCCTGAGCAGCGGGCGCAACTCGCCCGGATCACTGCATCCGCCGGTTCTACCGGCACGCTCGATTACGTTACGGCATGGTTCATTAAGGCCGGGGGCTACTCACGAGCTGGAGGTGCGCGGATTGGATTCGTTGCGACAAACTCCATCTCCCAGGGTGAGCAGCCAGCTCAGCTGTGGCCAATCCTGTTCACCGGACATGGACTGGAGATTGCTTACGCCCACTGCACCTTCGCTTGGGGGTCGGACGCTCGCGGCAAAGCCCATGTGCATGTCATCATCATTGGCCTTGATCGTCGAGAAGACGCTCCTGTGAAGAAGCGCCTGTTTTCCTATCCAGATCCGAACGGCGACCCCGAAGAGACGCTCCATTCCGCAATCTCCCCCTATCTGACCAGCGCCGACGGTCTAACCGATCCGCACCTGACCATCCAAAAGCAGACCAACCCGGCCAACGGGATGCGCAAACTGGTGATCGGGTCCAAGCCGATCGACAAAGGCCACTACATCTTCAACACCGACGAGCGAAACGCATTCCTTGCCGCCGAGCCGGCCGCCGAGCGGTTCATGCGCCCATTCGTAGGGGCCAAAGAATTCGTAAGCGGCATCGACCGCTGGATCCTCTCCCTCCACGATGCTCCCCCCGAGTTGCTGGCCCGTCTGCCGTTGACCCGTGAGCGGATGGCAGCAGTCAAAGAGTTCAGGAGCAATAGCTCGGACGCCGGCACCCGCAAACTCGCCGACACACCGACGCTGTTTCACATCAACGTCATCCCCAAGGCACCCTTCCTAGTCGTCCCAAAGTCGACCTCTGAGCGGAGGGAGTACGTGCCAATTGGGTGGTTGGAGCCACCGACAATTCCGAGTGACGCCGTCTTTGCACTCGAGGGAGCAACACTCGCCGATTTTGCCCTCTTGACCTCGGCGATGCACATGGCCTGGCTCCGACAGACCAGCGGGAGGCTCAAGAGCGACTATAGATACTCCATCGGCATCGTCTACAACACGTTCCCCACCCCACCCGGATACACCACTGCTAGCCCCCAGGACTTCCCAAATCTCGAAGCCGCAGCGCAAGCCGTGCTCGACGCCCGCGGCAACCATCCTGGCGCTACTCTCGAAAATCTCTATGACCCCGACCTGATGCCCCCGGACCTGCGGCGCGCCCACCAGCGGCTCGACAGAGAAACAGACCGACTCTATAAGCGCTCCGGATTTTCCTCGGAGCGCGACCGCGTCGAGCACCTCCTCGCCCTCTACGAGCAATCCCAAGCTCGCCTCATCACTACCGGCCCGAAGCCCGCCAGGCGGCGAAGAGCCGTCAAGAGGCCCGCCCTATAGAAAAGCGGTCACACAAACCCTTCAGACAAACCAGGGCGGTACAGGTCTGGCTCGCGCGCGGGGCCCTGTCGACAACTGCGACTTCTAACGGGTGTGCCGGTCCCGGAAAGCTCTTGAAGATGCACGTTCGAAGCCCAGCTGCGGTTCGACCGGTGCACCGCCTCCGGCGACTGGGCTACGTTGTCCGGGTTCACCGACTCCGCCGAGGAGGGCAGCATCTCCTCCCTCACCAAGCTCCCCATGCGAC
>JAPPKI010000309.1 GCA_028820035.1 bacterium
ACACATCGGCTTCCCGATCGCACACCGAGAACCAGAAGTTGTCGCTCCACAGGGCGTTGCTGCCCGGCGGCGGAGAATGGAGGTACTCGTCGGAGTTGCTCAGGGCCATCGGGGTTGACAATAGGCTCTGCGCTCTCGGGTTAGGAAGGCAGGCCCAGCGCTGGGCACAGCGACCGATGCCGCCAAATGCCCCATTTATCTGTTAGACAAAATCCTCATGGGCAAACTTCCGCTGATCACCCCGATGCCTCGGGTAGCCGACTGTGTGCTTCCCTGGGACGGGCCGGTCAGCGACACCGTGGCGGCCATCGGCGCCGCCCGGTCTGCTTGCGGCGATACCTTCGTGATTGACGGCGGCGACGACCGCTACCTGTTCTTGTTCTCACCCGCTGGCCTCAGAGACTTTTACGCCGTCCCTGAGCAACAGGCCAGCAAGGGCATTGCCGACTGGAAGATGCTGGTCCGCAAGCTGCCCGACGAGCTCTTCGACGGACGGCGGACCCTGCCCCATGAGCTGTTTACTCGGCCCAATGTGACCGGCTACCTCGAAGCCCTGGAGGAGGCCATCTCGATCCAGCTTTCCGAACTGCGTCCCGGAGGTGAGATCGACCTGTTCGATTTCACCCGCCGCCTCGGCCACCGCATGGGACTGGCTAGCTGGGGCGGGCGCGAGATCCTGTACTCGGACCGCTTCGAGGAGTTGATCGAAACGCTCGATGTGCTCGACGGCTCAGAGGCGTTTGTGGCTCCCACCCGGATGCAAGAAGTGGCCCAGACGGAAAAGGCTGCCGAACGCGAGGCCATGGCCAAGGCCGAACAGATCCTGGCCCACTCCATCGCCGCCCGCCGGAGTCCCGCCGGCGACCTGCTGGACATGATCCTGGAACGGTGGGCCGACACCTCTGGTTCAGAACGGCTAGTCGGTGTGGCCCGAGACGTGATCCTGGTCCACATCGGATCGATGTCCAACCTGTTCGCGGCACTGGGATGGTCGCTGGTCCATCTGGTGCAGCATCCCGATGTGCTGGCCCGAGTGCGGGCCAAGCAGGACGCCGACCACGACTTGGTATCGCGCTGTGCGCTGGAATCCACCCGGATCGGCCAGCGATCCATCATGCTTCGCACGGTGCTCGAGCCCGTGACCATCGACGATGGCTCTCAGACCTACGAAGTTTCCCCCGGGGCCTCGCTGGCCACTTTCCTGCCGCTCACCAACATGGAAAGCGGTCCCGGATTGGATCGCTACGACCCCGACCGATGGAAGGGGCCCCGCCTGGTGTCGCCCCCGGGGCTGCCCTCTGAGCTGGTTATCACCTTCGGCGTCGGTCCCCACGCCTGTCCGGCCCGGCCCTTCTCGGTCACGGCAATGTCCCGGGTAATCGAGCGGCTGTTCGAGGCCTACGATCTCGAACCCCGGTTCGACAATCCCAAGCCCCGCCCCGACCAGATCGGCGGTGTGGCTCGGGCCGCCGACCCCTGCCCAGTGGCGGTTCGGGCCCGCTAGAGCCCGCTAAGAATCGCTTTGGGCGAACTCACCCACGAGGTGAACCTGGCCATCACCCTTCTCGATCTCTCCCACCACGGTGGCTCGATGCCCGCCAGTTCGCAGAATGTCGATGGCCTTGGTGGCGTCTTTGTCCCTCACGGCCACGATCATGCCCAACCCGAGGTTGAATACCTTGGCCATCTCCTCATCGCCCACATCGCCAATGCGCTGCAACTCGGCGAACACCCGAGGTTGCTCCCAACTGCTTCGATCGACCAAGGCATCAACTTTGTCGGGCAGCACCCGCTCCAGGTTGCCGACAATGCCCCCGCCGGTCACGTGGGCGATGGCCTGTGCCTCCACCTTGGCCAGCATGTCTCGCACTGCTGGGGCGTAGATCACCGACGGCAGCAGCAGCTCATCGGCCACCGAGTGGGAGCTCCCCTCCCAGGCGGGGTCATCCAAACCCCGCTTGGCCACCTCGAAATAGAGACGGCGGGCCAGGGAATAGCCGTTGCTCCGCAAGCCGGGCGACGGCAGCCCGATCAGCGTGTCGCCGGGGCGCACGTCGGCCCCGGTGATCAGCCGCGATCGCTCCACCACCCCCACGGCAAACCCCACCAGTTCAAACTGATTGTCTAACTCGTCTTCTCTAGCAGGATGCTCCGCCATTTCGCCCCCGATGAGCGCGCAGTCCGCTTGGCGGCAGCCCTCCACCACCCCCACTACCAGTTGCTCGATCCGATCGGGGTCAAGCTTGTGTACCGATATGTAGTCCAACATGAACAGCGGCTCGGCCCCCTGGCACACCAGGTCGTCCACGCACATGGCCACCAGGTCGATACCGATGGTGTTGTACCGGCCAGCCGCCGAAGCCACATACGCCTTTGTCCCCACCCCATCGGTGGTCGACACCAATACCGGCTTCTTGTAGCCGTGACGGGTGAAGTCGAACAGCCCTCCGAACCCGCCGATCTCGCCAATCGCCTCCGGTCGAAACGTTGAGCGCACATGCTCCTTGATGCGCTGCACCGCCTCTTCGCCCGCGGCGATATCCACCCCTGACGACTCGTAGGTCTCAACCATCAGTGGATGCCACCCCCTCCGTCGAAAGCTCAGCCGCCGCCGGTGGCCCAGAGCGACGGCGCGGACTCCTCGTCGGCGTCGGCGAACTGCGCGGCACTGCGCTGATAGGAGATCGAGCCGGGCGGCGCCACCGGCACCTCCACCGGATATTCGCCGGTGAGGCAGGCGTTGCAGAATCCGGCCCCCACCGCCCCAGTGGCCTCGGTCAAACCCTCCATGTCGATGAACGCCAGCGTGTCGGCCCCCACGTAATCACACATCTCGGCCACACTGAGGTGGGCCGCCAACAATTCCGTGCGGTCGCCAGTGTCCATGCCGAAATAGCAGGGCCAGCGATAGGGAGGCGAGCTGATGCGGAGGTGAACCTCGGCGGCGCCCGCTTCCCGCAGCATGGTGACCAAAGCCCTCGTTGTGGTGCCTCGCACGATCGAGTCGTCCACCACCACCAGGCGGTTGCCCTCGGTGCTGTCTCGCAGGGGGTTGAGCTTCATGCGCACCCCCATCGACCGCATCTGC
>JAPPKI010000370.1:0-1613 GCA_028820035.1 bacterium
CATCAAGGGGGAGCTCCAAGAACGAAGCTGAGCGCATCCCATCGGTTGTCGATGAGGAGTCGGAAATGAGGGCACTGAGTCCCCTACCCAACCCTGGCGAGCGAGCCATCAGCTACCTCCTTGGCTAGTTCACGGTAGGCCAGCGCTCCTCGTGACCGCGGATGAGTAACGGTTACCGGAGCCCCGTAAGACGGCGCTTCTGCCAAGCGGATATTCCGGGGGATCATCTGATGGCAGACTTTGTCGCCGAAGTAGCTCCGAATCTCCGAGGCCACTTGGGCCGACAGCTTGGTGCGACCGTCGTACATCACGAGCACGATGAGAGAAATGTCCAAATCACTGTTGAGGCTGTTGCGAACCAATTCGATATTCCGCATCAACTGGCCCAGGCCCTCCAAGGCGTAGTACTCACACTGGATCGGAACCATCACCTCACGAGCAGCAGCCAGAGCGTTGACGGTGAGCAAGCCCAACGATGGAGGGCAGTCGATGAAAACGAAGTCGAATTCGCCCGACACGGTAGAGAGGGCAAAATCCAGTCTCCGCTCTCGGTTGAACGCCGGCACAAGTTCTATCTCCGCCCCAGCAAGATCCAAAGTGGACGGCGCCACCCAGAGGTTTTCCACCTGAGTCGAGACAATGCTCTCTATCAGGCTCCCGTTTTGCAGCAAGACGTCGTAAGTGGACACGCCGCCGGAGAACGGATCGATGCCCAGGCCGGTGGTGGCGTTTGCCTGAGGGTCCAGGTCGACCACCAGCACTCGGTGGCCATTGTCAGCAAGGCACGCAGAGAGGTTGACGGTGGTCGTGGTTTTTCCAACGCCGCCCTTTTGGTTAGCAACCGCGATCACGCGCCATGACCGAGCTTGGTGCAATTCGCTAATAGACACTTGGGGGATTCTCCCTCACCCTCAACCTAGTATCAAGCACCCCCTCGTCAATGTTCCACGTGGAACATGTGGGGGTACTTTCCAACGTCTTTAGCTTGTTCTTGTGGAGCGGTGGAACCTTGGGGGGGATTGGGTTAGGCGGTCGGGGGCCATGCCTTGTTTGGCCAGCATGTGGGAGGGCCAGGGGGTGGGGGTGGGGGCGGCGCTTGCTATTAGTTCGCCGCCGGGGCGGAGTAGGGGAGCGGCGGCACTGATGACCGAGGCTGGTGGGCCGAAGCTGCGGGCGGTCACCAGATCGGCGCGATCGCGGTATTGCTCGTCTTCACCGAGGTGCTCAGCGGTCATATGGAGGACATCGACGCGCTCCGACCACCCGAGACGGGCGCAGTGCAGTTCCAAAAAAGCAGCTCTGGGCAGTGAGGACTCCACCAGCGTCCACTTCGATTGAGGCCAGACCGCGGCCAACACCAAAGCCGGCAAGCCCCCGCCGCTCCCCAAGTCGACGGCTACCAATGGAATTGCGGCAACTACTGAGGCAAACCCCAAGGAGTGCTCGATGTGCTGTTCGACGCCCCGGCCGCCAACCCAGCCCCGCCCCTGAGCTTGGCCGAGTACATCGGTCAGCTTCGCCCGATCAGCACCATTCAAGTCAGTCAGCACCATTCAAGCCGATCAGCACCATTCAAGTCAGTCAGCACCATTCAAGCCGATCAGCACCATTCA
>JAPPKI010000370.1:1713-3088 GCA_028820035.1 bacterium
AGTCAGTCAGGAATGATCACAACCCAGCGGCGAGGCTCCTGGCCTTCGGAGACAGTGCTGACGCCGTCGATCTCGGCGACAACGTCGTGGACTACCTTGCGGTCCGCCGCGTTCATTGGCTCGAGAGGACGCTCAGCGCCGGTGTTCCTGACTTCCGAGGCAATTTTCTCACAGAAGGATTCCAGAGCCGCCCGCCGACGCTCCCGGTATCCACCGATGTCAACTCGGATTCGCCCTTCGCAATTCCCGTCCGACTTCCTCTGCACCAACATGCGAGACAAGTCCTCAACCGCTCGCAGTGTGTTTCCTTTGGGTCCGATTAGCAAGCCCACGCCCTGGATGTTCTCCACCCTCATTTCCATGGTCTCATCGTCTACCCGCTCCGCGGACACCTCGGCGTCTAGCTCGAAGGCATCCAACAGCCCGTCGAGAAACTCCACTACCAGGGTGCTCTGCTCTTCCAAACTCATCGCATCTTCCATTGGTTTGCTCTCTCTCACTTTTTTCCCCTCTTGGACATTGGTTGGACGGCTCTCTCGAGCCCCCCTGTTGTTCTTATTCGAATTCTGAGACTTCCTCTGCTCCTGGCGTGAAGCTTGATCGCCAGCCGACGCTCGGGAGTCCCGTTTCTGGCCTTGACCGCCCCGGCTGTTGTCGCCTTGATTGGCCCGATTCCTATCTTGCCTCAAATTACCCCGCTCAGGATTACGGTTCCGATTCCCCCCGCTATCTCTGTTCTGGGCCCGGTCTCTGTTCTGGGACGGCCGGCGACCACCATTTCGACCCCGGTCTTTATTGTTGGACGGACGGCGGTTTCGATTCCTTTTCTCGCGCGGCAGCACGGGGCGAACTCGCGCTCTGATCCGAGCCTCCGTCTTTCGAAATCCCAAGAGTGCAGACTTGGGCTCATCGACAACGGAGAACTCGGCTTCGCTACGGTCCACTCCCAACCGATCCAGAGCTGCTTCCTCCGCTTGGGCAATGGTCTTGCCGGTGACTTCGAGCCACTCCATGGCTACTTTCTCCTCTTTTTCCGCTGGCGCCGACGATCCGTGGGATGTGACTGTTGACCCTTTTGGGTGGTTCGGCTCGTGTGGCGCTGCTGTGGCTTTGTGTCTGACGACTTCTTGCTACTTGACTTTGTCCCTGATTCCTTGGCGTCCTTTGCTTTGGCGTCCTTGCTCCCAGCCTCCTTGGCTACCCGAGGCGGCGTCCGCTGACCGGTGGACGTAGCCGTGGTCCGGCGACTGTCTGGGCGCCTCTTCGGCGGAGTCCTCGATGTGGGTCGCCGACTGCCATGATCAGCCACTGGTGTGCGGGAGCCGGCCGGGAAGAAGGCGTACCTTGCCACCATCAGCTACAGGGACTTTCTCCT
>JAPPKI010000237.1 GCA_028820035.1 bacterium
TGTCCACCAACTACATCGCCGAGGGCGACTACTGGGAGAACGAGTACTACGGCCTGCTGCTGGCGTCGGTGATGGGCATGGTACTGATGGCCTCGGCCCGTGATCTGGTCACCATCTTCGTGGCCCTGGAGCTGCTTTCGATCCCCGCCTACCTACTGGCCGCCTGGCGCAAGGCCGACCCCAAGAGCAACGAAGCCGGGCTCAAGTACTACCTCATGGGGGTGTTCGCCTCCGCCATCATGCTGTACGGCATGTCGCTGCTGTTCGGGCTGGCCGGCGACACGCGGTTGGCCGCGATCTCAGCAACTGTGTCGGAAGAAGGCTCCAACCCGGTGGTCATCTTGGGCATCATCTTCGTGATCGTCGGGTTCGCCTTCAAAGTGTCGGGCTTCCCGTTCCACACCTGGGCCCCCGATACCTATGAGGGCGCCCCCACCCCGGTGACCGCGTTCTTGGCCGTGGCCTCCAAGGCCGCTGGTTTCGTGGCCCTCATGCAACTGGTCTATGTCGGCTTCGGTGACCGCAGCGATGTCTACCAACCACTGCTGTGGATCCTGGCCGTAGGCTCGATGACCGCCGGCAACCTGATCGCTCTGCGCCAGGAGAACATCGTTCGCCTCATGGCCTACTCCGGGGTGTCGCAGGCCGGCTTCATGCTGGCCCCCCTGGCGGTGGCCGGCGACATCGGCGACGATGCCCTCTCCGCGGTGATCATCTACGTGCTGATCTACGCGGCCATGAACCTGGGGGCCTTCGCAGTGATCATCGCAGTGGCCCGCCGCACCGCTTCTGGCGATATCAGGTCCTACGCAGGGCTATTCAAATACGCCCCAGGCATGACTGTGGTCATGACGATATTCCTGTTCTCTCTGGCCGGTATTCCCCCGCTGGGCGGCTGGTTCGCCAAGTTTGCGGTGTTCCGGGCCGTGGTGGAGGCCGACACCGGCTGGGGCTACTCCCTGGCCGTCATAGCTGCGGTCAACTCGGTAATCGCCCTCTTCTACTACGCCAAGGTGGCCCGCATGATGTGGTTCGAGGACACCCCAGCCGAGGCCGACACCTCATCACTGCGGGTGCCCCCCTCCCTGGTAGCCGCCCTCGGCCTCACCGCGGCGGCCACCCTCCTGTTCGGCATCTACCCCGCCGCAATCACCCACTTCACCGACGGCACCCTCATCGCCCTGCCTTAGTGGTCCGGACGGACCACTAGTGTCCCGGGTGTGTCGCTGACGACCACACCGGTCATCCCGCTCGACGACGACGTCTATTGGGCCGACCCATACCCGATCATCGCTGAACTCCGGGATCGCCACCGCACGGCAGTAACCCCCGAGGGCATGAAGGCAATCTTGCGCTGGTCGGATGCCGAAGAGATCAAGAAGCGCCCGGAATTTGAGAACGAGGGTCTCGAGTACATCGAAAAGCGAGGCTTCAAGCCCGGAGATCCCCTCTATGAGTGGCGTCGCCATTCCATCGGAGCACTTAACGGCGCAGACCACCGCCGGATTCGGAGCCTGGCGAGCCGGGCCTTGACTCCAAAATCGGTGGAGAAAGTACGTCCGGTGACCCAGAAGCACGTGCGGTCGCTCCTTGAACGACATGCCGACACAGGCGAGTTCGACGTCAGAAAAGAGATCACTGCGATCCCCTTCATGTCCGTCGTCTCGTTCTTGGACATCGAGATGGATGAGGCCGCCACCATCGGCCAGCAGATGGCGGGAGCGGGGGCCGAAGCTTTCGGTCCCAACGTGACCCAGGAGATACGGGACCGGGCCAATGCCACTTTCGCAGCATTGATGGAGTTCGTCGGCGGGCTGGTGGAGAGCCGGCGTTCGAAACCGCGTGATGATCTGTTGACCCGTTTAATCGCAGCCGAGGAAGACGGTCACCGGCTGAGTCATGACGAGTTGATCGTGTTATTTACCAACATTTTCGGCGGTGCGATTGAGACCACCGCCAGCATGATGACGAGCACGTTCCTCGAATTCGCCCGCCATCCCGATCAATTGGAACTGCTGCGCCGAGATTCCGAAGGGCTCAAGCGGGGTGCCGTGGAGGAAGTCCTCCGATACCGGCCTGCGTTTTATGCCAGCGGCAACAAGGCAAATGCCGACGCAGAAGCCGCGGGGATTCATTTTGAGGCAGGGGAGCCGCTCAGCATCATCATCGGCGGTCCCAACCGCGACCCAACCCGCTTTTCCGAACCCGACCGGTTCGACATCACCCGCGACCCGACGATTTGGTCGTTCACCTTCAGCATGGGACCGCACTTCTGCCTGGGACAGGCCCTGGCCCGGGCCGAGCTCCAAGAGACCGCCGCCGTCATCGCCCGCCACACCCGCGACCTCGAGCTCACCGCCGAACCCCAGTGGCTGTCCCGGGTCATGGTCAACCATGTCGACCGTTGCCCCATCCGCTACCGGTTCGAACCCTGAATCCCAAGCCGTAGCCTTTGGCAAGTGGCTGAAGTAGAACGGCTCCCCAGACGTGCCTGAGCTACCTGATGTGGTGGTGTATCTGGAGGCGTTAGACCGGTATGTCGTGGGTCGGGAGCTGCGCAAGATCCGGGTAATCGGCATCAGCTTGCTCAAGTCATTCGATCCTCCGATCAACGCGGCTGAGGGCCGAACAGTTGTGGGTACTCAGCGGTTGGGCAAGCGCCTGGTGCTGGAATTGGACGGGCCGGACGATCTGTTCATAGTGATCCACCTCATGGTGGCAGGGCGCCTGCGATGGCGGGACCAGACCGGGGCCAAACCACCGGGGAAGATCGGCCTGGCTGCATTCGACTTCGACCATGGCACCCTGGTGCTCACCGAAGCCAGTAAGCGCAAGAGGGCGTCGCTGTGGCTCGTCGGCGATTCCGACGCCCTGATCGAACAACACGACCGGGGCGGTGTGGAGCCGCTCGAGGCAGACGAAACCGCTTTTCGGGAGGCGTTGACTGCCCGCAACCGCACGCTCAAGCGGGCTCTATGCGATCCCACCGCGTTCAGCGGCATCGGCAACGCCTATAGCGACGAGATCCTGTTCCACGCCGGACTGTCCCCGGTACAGCGCACCGGCAACCTCGATGA
>JAPPKI010000382.1 GCA_028820035.1 bacterium
CGTCTACCACAAGCGGGAGCTGCCCAACTATGGGGTGTTCGATGAGCGCCGCTACTTCCATCCCGGCACTGGTGATCCCGGGCTGCACGACGTGGCCGGCGTCGCCATCGGCGTGTCGATCTGCGAGGACGCGTGGGTGCCGGGGGGTCCGATGAGCCAGATGGCCAGAGCGGGCGCCGAGGTGATCTTCAACCTGAACGCCTCGCCCTATCACGTGGGCAAGTTGGACCAGCGCCTAGGCGTCCTCCGCCAGCGGGTCTCGGAAACGGGGTGCGCCATCGCCTATGCCAACTTGGTGGGAGGCCAAGACGAGCTGGTCTTCGACGGTGCCTCGCTGATGCTGGACACTGGCGGTCGCGTAATTGCCCAGGCACCCCCCTTCAGAGAGCACCTGCTGATCGCCGAAGTAGAAGTGGCCGACCGGTCTGAACTGTCGTCCCCGCTGGCCATTCCCCAGGAGATCAACCAGGTGGATCCTGGATTAGACGAACTCGACGAGCAGTACGAGGCCCTTGTGCTGGCCACCCGTGACTATGTGCACAAGAACGGGTTCACCGATGTGGGCATCGGCGTGTCGGGGGGAATCGACTCCTCGCTGGTGGCCGCCATCGCCACCGATGCTCTGGGTGCCGACCATGTGCACGGCGTGCTGATGCCCTCCCGCTATTCCAGCGACCATTCGGTGGCCGACGCCGAGGCACTGTGCCAGAACCTGGGCATCGACCATCGGGTCATACCAGTGGAGCCCGGCCATCAGGCCTTCCTGAACATGCTGGCGCCGTCGTTCGACGGGCTCGACCCCGATCTGGCCGAAGAGAACGTGCAGTCCCGCATACGGGGGACGCTGCTCATGGCGCTGTCCAACAAGTTCGGCTGGCTCATCTTGACCACTGGGAACAAGAGCGAGAGCGCGGTGGGCTACTCCACCCTGTATGGCGACACCGCCGGGGCCTACGCCGTGATCAAAGATCTGTGGAAGCTCCAGGTGTACGCCTTCGCCCGCTACCGCAACCAGCGGGCCGGTCGCGACTTGATCCCCGAGAATGTGCTGGTCAAACCGCCGTCGGCCGAATTGCGCCCCGACCAGCGAGACGACCAGAGCCTGCCTCCCTACGAAGTGCTGGATCCGCTGTTGGAGGCCTATGTGGAGGGCGACCTCACCCCCGCCGACCTGTGCGGCCAGGGCTACGACCCCGAGTTGGTGAGCCGCATCACCGGCTTGGTGGATCGTGCCGAGTACAAGCGCCGTCAAAACCCCCCCGGCGTGCGCATCACCGCCAAAGCCTTCGGCCGCGACCGCCGCTTGCCCATCACCAATCGCTACCGGGGTGGGGATTGAACATGGACATCGAGCAGTTGGCTGATGCCTGTGGCGGTCTGGCCTGGATCTCAGAGCGGCTCTTCGAGATCGAGGGCCGCTTGGCGACCGGACTGGTCGCCGGAGAGCAATTGGATGCCCAAACTCGTACCCTCTTGTCCCGGTCCAGCCGTCGCCATGGACAACACGCCCAGTGGTGGCGGGCCGCACTTCCCGATTCGCCGGCATTGGCCGGGGCCGAGCGGGTTCGTCCTCCCACACAGGCGTGGGTGCGCCTGCTGGGCCAAATGGAAGACGCGGCACCGGCCGATGCCGCTGCTGCGCTCTACGAGGTGGCTCTGCCCCAGCTGGCCTATGTGATCGAGCACTTGGGCCAAGACTTGTCGCCGGTCAGCGACGGAGCCGTGATCCGCACAGCCCGTATGGTGGCCGCCGATTTGGCCGAGGAACGACACGACGCGAAGGAGGCGCAGAATCCCTCCAATGTTCCCTCTGGTGATGACCTCGAAGACCTGGCAAAAGGCTTTGCTAGCGACTATCGCGAAAAAAGATGGCCTCCGCTGGTGACGCTTCCGCGATGAAGCGGGTATCGTTATTGGCTAAGCATCGTCCGTGTCTCTGCTCGGTCAGCGTCGACCGTTTCGACAGCGGCACCGGTGACTCCACGGATTATCGGGCCCAAGGACTATCGGGAAGGGGTGGCTGTGCCGAAAGAGCGTGTTGAGCGAGACGACGAGGATCTCGTCCGGCTCTATCTGACCGATATCGGCCAGTACCCGCTGCTCACCAAAGACGACGAGGTTGAGCTAGCCCAGAAAATTGAGGAGGGCAACGAGGCACAAGCCCTCCTTGACCAAGACAAAGAGAACGAATCCGGAAGCTCCGAACGCCTCTCGCCCGCCCGTCGCCGCATTCTGCGCCGCCAGGTCAAAGTCGGCGAGCAGGCTGAACGCCGGTTTGTCCAGTCCAACCTTCGCCTCGTGGTGTCCATTGCCAAGAAGTACCAGGCTTCAGGACTGCCCCTGCTGGATCTGATCCAGGAGGGCAACCTCGGACTCATGCACGCGGTGGAGAAGTTCGACTGGCGCAAAGGCTTCAAGTTCTCCACGTATGCCACCTGGTGGATTCGCCAGGCCATCACCCGGGGCATCGCCAACACCGGCCGCACCATTCGCCTGCCGGTCCACGCCGGCGACACCTTGGCCCGCCTCCAAAAGGCCCGGGCCAACCTGGAGAAGAAGCTGGGTCGACCGGCCACCCTGGCTGAGTTGGCCGTCGAGGTGGACCTTTCCGAGGAGAAAGTCACCGAGGCCCTGCGCTTCGCTGCGGAGCCGCTGTCGCTGAGCGAGCCGCTGCGGGAAGACGGCGATGCCGAGCTAGGCGACGTGGTGGAGGACCGCTCTGCCGAGTCCCCCTTCGAGGTGGCCGCCACTGCGCTGTTGCCCGAAGAGATCACCCGCCTGCTTGGCCCCCTCGACGAGCGGGAGCGGGAGATTCTCAAGCTCCGCTTCGGCCTCGACCGCGGCGAACCCCGCACCCTCGAAGAAGTCGGCGAGCACTTCAACCTCACCCGCGAGCGCATCCGCCAAATCGAGGCGAGAGCCATGTCCAAGCTCCGCCACCCCAGCAGCGACACCGGCGCCCGCGACCTCCTAGCTGTCTAGGACCCGCCACCACGCCGGTTACGCGCGAAGCGGAGGTGGACGGGAATCGAACCCGCCGGACGGGGATCGCCCGTCCCACCCGC
>JAPPKI010000057.1 GCA_028820035.1 bacterium
GTGGCCCAACAGCGCCTGGCCGACGAGCCCACCTCGCACACCTACAAGGTGTTCCTGGACGCGGAGATCGAAGGCGAGCCCCTCAGCGACACCGTGATCGCCCACCAGCTTCAGACCATGGTTCTGGGCGGGGTACACACCACTCGCGGCCTGCTGGCCCACTCCATGCACCGGCTCATCGCGGAGCCCGACACCTGGGCCGCTCTGGAGGCCGACCCAGAGCTGATCCCGGTGTTCGTGGAAGAGTCGCTGCGCCACGACTCCCCTGCCCCCCGAGTGGCCCGTCGATGCCTGAAGGACACCTCCCTGGGAGGCGTGGACATGCAAGAGGGCGACTGGGTGGAGGTGGGCCTGGCCTCAGCCAACCGCGACGCAGCCCAATACGAAGACCCCGAGGACTTCCGCCTCGACCGCCCCGACCCCCTCAACCATGTTGCCTTCGGCGCCGGCGCCCATGTCTGCCCCGGCGCCAGCCTCGCCCGCTTGGAGGGGGTTACCGCCATCGAGACCCTTCTCGACCGCGTCTCCACCCTCGCCCCCGTAGACGGCTTCCAATACCCGCCTCTCCCCGCCAACCTCGCCTACAGCGACCTACCCGCCCACATCACCTGGCGCTAACCCTCAATCCCAGTCGGGGTTCCAGTGGTTGTAGGTGGTTACTTCGGCTACGGGGTGGCGGAGGGCGGGGCGGAAGTTGGTGCCGATGGTGTAGGCAACGGGGAAGAGGCCGGCCTGGATGTGGGTGTCGTAGGGGATGCCGAGCAGGTCGGCCATTTCTTGTTCGCGGTGGAGGTGGATGGTGGTCCACGCGCTGCCCATGCCTCGGCTGCGCAGGGCCAGCATGAAGCTCCACACCGAAGGGATGATCGAACCCCACTGGCTAGCGTGGTGGAAGGTCTTGGCCTGGTCGCTGCGCAGAACTCCGAACCGGTCGGCCAGCACCGGGATCAACAGCGCTGGCACCCGGTGCATGTTGTCGCGCAAGTAGGCCACCGACTCTGACATCTGCTCGGCTCGCACGGTCTGGCGTTCGTAGTTCTCCCGACCTGCGGCGATGTCGGCCGAGTACTGGACCATGGCCTCCCGATAGATGTCCGTCGCCTGCCCGATCACCTCGGGATCGTCAAGCACGATCCAGTGCCACCGCTGTTGATTCGACCCGGTCGGCGCCTGCAACGCCAGTTCCAGACACTCCTCAATCACGGTCCGCTCGACAGGCCGCTCCAAGTCGAGGCGCTTGCGCACGGCCCGAGTCGTGGTCAGCACTTCATCGATGGTTAGGTCAAGAACAGTCATAGGGGCATCGTAGGATCATCGCCATGAGCGACGCGGTGCGGGCGATGGTGCAGGTGGGTCCGGAGCAGTTGGAGATGCAGGAATTTGGCCGGCCCCAGGTGGGCGAAGACGATGCTCTTCTGCGGATTGAGGCTTGTGGCATTTGCGGTACTGACGTTGAGACGTACTCCGGCAGTTCGCTGATGAACTATCCGGTGATTCCGGGGCATGAGCCAGTCGGAATCATCGAAGAGGTGGGTGAGCGGTATGCGGCTCGCTGGGGGCTGAAGCCGGGCGACCGGGTGGTGGCTGAAGCGGCCTATGGGTGCGGTCGCTGTCTGGCGTGCCTCGACCAGCAGATGTGCCGGGTGGCACCGGGCAATCATGGCTTCACTCCCACTGGTCGGGCTCCGGCGCTGTGGGGTGGGTACGCCGAGATGATGTATCTGGCGCCGGGGTCAGTCCCCCACAAGATCGACAGTTCAATTCCGCCTCGCATTGCGGCGCTGTACAACCCGCTGGGGGCGGGCTTCGCTTGGGCGGTGTCGGCGCCCAACCTGCGCTATGGCGACACCGTGACCGTGCTCGGCCCCGGTCAGCGGGGTTTGGCGTGTGTGATTGCGGCGGCGACCGCGGGGGCGTCGGCGATCTTCGTAACCGGGTTGGGTTCTCAGGACGCTCACAAGCTGGGCTTGGCGGCGGAGTTCGGGGCCGATGTGATCATCGACGTGGAGTCAGAGGATGCGGTGGAGCGAGTGCTGGCCGAAACCAACGGGCGGGGAACCGACATCGTGGTGGACACCACCCCGCACGCCACCCAGCCGGTGGTCGATGCGGTGTCCATGGCACGCCTGGGGGGCACCATCGTTTTGGCCGGCCTCAAGGGCCATGGGGTGGACGGCTTCCCATCCGACGCCGTGGCCATGCGCTACCAGACCGTCATCGGGGTGCGCACGGTGGATTTTCACAGCTACCGGCAGGCGGTGCGGCTCATCGAGTCGGGGACGCTACCGGTAGATCGCCTCCACACCCACCATTTCCCGCTGGAACAGGCCGCAGATGCCGTGCAGACCCTCGTCCAAGCAGGCATGGCCAAAGCCGTCTCCATTACCGTTGAGCCCTAAGAACTCCTAGAAATCATCCCGGAGAAGCACCCATGAACCCCGACGACCTCGTTTTGATCAGCGTTGACGACCACATCGCCGAGCCGGCGGACATGTTCGAGGGCCATGTGCCCGAGAAGTACAAGGAGCACGCCCCCAAGGTGGTGACCGACGAGAACGGGCGGGAGCAGTGGTACTACGGCAAGCTGCCCGGCCGGAACCTGGGCCTGAATGCGGTGGCCGGCAAGCCTCGGGAGCACTACAACATCGACGCCAGCCGCTACGACGAGATGCGCCCCGGCTGCTACGACGTGCACGAGCGGGTGCGGGACATGAACGCCGGCGGACAGTTGGCCGGGCTGAACTTCCCAAACTGGACCGGCTTTTCCGGCCAGGTGCTCAACGAGGGGCCCGATCCCGACCTCAACGAAATCATGATCAAGGCCTACAACGACTGGCACGTTGACGAGTGGGTGGGTGCCTACCCGGACCGGTTCATCCCCTGCGGCATCCTGCCCCTGTTCGACGTCGACCGGGCGGTGGCCGAGGTGAAGCGCCTGGCCAGCAAAGGGTGCTACGCGGTGACCTTCTCGGAGAACCCGGCGATGTTGGGCATGCCGTCGATCCACTCCGGCGCATGGGATCCGCTGTTCGCGGCGTGCAGCGACCTCGGCACCGTGCTGTGC
>JAPPKI010000182.1 GCA_028820035.1 bacterium
AAAAATCCGGCGGCCTTTTCAGTTTGTAACCGCCACTCAACCAACCACCACCCAACCAACAACAACCAACCGAAGACCCCGAAAGGAGAACAACATGGAAGCGCTCCTCTTTGAGAACGCACCCTGGCGCTTGGACGCTGCGTGCCGCACCCTCGACGCCTCGCTTGGGGAGATCTTCTTCTCCGACGAGCTCCAGAACATCTCCCGGGCCAAGGCCATCTGCGCCGAGTGCCCGGTAATGGCCGAGTGCCTGGAAGGCGCTATTGCCCGCCGCGAGCCGTGGGGAGTGTGGGGCGGCCAGTTGTTCCGCAACGGCAAGGTGCTGACCAGCAAGCGTCGTCGGGGTCGTCCGGCCAAGGTGCCCCGTCCCGAGGACGAGTTTGTCCAGGTGCCGGTGCCCGTACACCTTCGTGAGCGGCTCCGCTCGGCCTGATGGCCGACGCCCGGCTTGATGGCTGGTTCGGCTTGATAGCCGGTATGGCCTGATGGCCGGGCGGTGCCTCCGGGCAGCGCTAGCGGTTCTGATCGCCGTCGTCGCCGGCTCCTGTGGTTCAGGGGCCGGCGACGATGTCCAAGCAACGGAAATCGAGTTCGAGTTGCTCAACGGTGGCACCGCTGCCGTTGGCGATTTCCTCGACCGTCCTGTGGTGCTCAATTTCTTCGCCTCGTGGTGTACGCCGTGCATCACGGAGATGCCCGCCCTAGAGTCCATCAGCCAGCAGCGTCCTGACGTCGCCTTCATCGGTCTGGCCTACAGCGACACCCCTACCAGAGCCCGGGAGATCGTGAACGACACCGGGGTCAGCTATGCCACCGGGGTCGACCCGGACTCGGCCATCGGAAACGCCTATGGGATTCTGGGCATGCCCACCACTTTGTTCATCGCCCCCGACGGCGAAGTCGTCTATCAGCACACCGGGGGCCTGACCGCCGATCAGATCACCGAGCACATAAACGCCCATCTGACCCCGTAACCTTCAGGTTGTGTTCGACCTCGACCTGGCAGTTCCGTTTGGCGCCGGCCTGGTCGCCGCCGTCAACCCGTGCGGGTTCGCCATGCTGCCCGCCTACCTGGCCTACTTCCTGGGCATCGGCAGCCAAGACCAGTCGTCCGATACCGGGCGAAACGTGCTTCGGGGATTGCTGGTCGGACTCACCCTCACTGCCGGCTTTGTGGCCTTCTTCGGCATCATCGGCGCGCTCACCTCGTCGCTCATCTCCACATCCACCATCGCCGACCGAGGTCCGTGGATCACGCTGGTGATCAGCGGGCTCATGGTGGTGCTGGGCATCGCCATGCTGGCCGGTTTCGAACCCAAGATCTCCGTGCCCCGACTTTCCAAGGGGGGCGATAGCCAAGGACTGATCTCCATTTTCTTGTTCGGGGTGTCTTATGCGGTGGTGTCCCTGGGATGCGCCAGCCCGGTGTTCTTCGGATCGGTCAGCGGCTCGTTCAGCACCGACGGGGTGTGGGAGGGCACCGTGCGGTTCTTGGCCTACGCGCTGGGAATGGGCTTGGTCATCACCTTCTTGACTCTGGCGGTGGCCATGGGACGCTCCGGGGTCACCGCCCACATGCGCCGCCTGCTGCCCCACATCAACAAGATCTCCGGCGGTTTCTTGGTGGTGGCCGGCGTGGTGCTCGGTTTCTACGGCTGGTGGGAAGTCCAAGTGCTGCTGCGCAACGACTTCGAAGCCAACAACCCGTTCGTGGAGGCCTCCAACCGGGTGTCTCTCCGATTGGAGAACTGGATCATCGACGTGGGCGGCAACCGCTTCGGCCTGGCCACTGCGATCCTGGTGCTGGCCCTGCTGCTGTGGGCGTTCCGCCACCGCATCCCCCAACCCTGGCTGACCGCGGCCTCTGCCGTTGTTGCGGTGGGCTACGCCTTGTCGGAGGCAATCCAATACCAAGGCGACCTGTTGGTGCTGCCGATAGCGCGAAGCATCGCTGCCATCCCCGAGCGGGTGGGCAACTGGTTCACCGACCCCGGTCGCTGGCCGGTGCTGTGGGAGGTGCTGCTTGCGGTGATCGTGGGCATCGTGCTGTGGATCCGCTTCCGGCCCCGGAGGGATTCCGGCCCGCCCCTGGCCGAAAGCGGTGGCACATAGCTTGCCGCTTGCACCTCGGGCCGCTATTGCTGTCGGAATAGGCGGGCTGGCCGGAGCGGGCGCGCGCTGGGGGCTGGTCGAAGTGCTGCCCGCCACCGACATCTGGCCCTGGGGAGTGCTGGCCGTCAACCTGGCTGGCTGTCTGGTACTCGGCTATCTGGTTGCGGCAGCATGGTCGGCCCAAGCAGAACTGCCGGTAAGCCTCGGTCTCGGTACCGGCTTCTGCGGCAGCCTCACCACGTTTTCGGCGCTCACTGTCGTCGTGGCCCAGATGGCCCGCGACAGCGACTGGGGTTATGCCGCCGGCTATCTGACCGCTTCGGTGGCCGGTGGCCTGGCTTTGGCCATGATCGGTGCGGCGCTGCGCAAGAATCAGATGAGAGAAGCCCAGTGACCGCGCTGGGTTTCGCGGCGCTGGCGGTAGCCGGAGCTCTGCTTCGGGCCGCCACCGCGCAGCGATTCAACTCCCCCGGCTGGCCGTGGGGCACGCTCGGGGTGAACGTACTGGGCAGCTTCGCTCTGGGCCTGCTGGCCGGCAGCGGCAACCCGGTGATGACCGCAGTTGGCATCGGTGGCCTGGGATCAATCACCACATTGTCCACCTTCGCCGTGGAGCTGACCGCCCTATCCCGCCCCCGCGCCATCGCCTACACCGCCGTGAGTCTTACATTGGGCCTCGCCGCCGCCACCGGCGGATTGGTGATCTCCAGCTGAGCGGAGTCAGAGAACGTCGCGGCCCAGGTAGGGGCGGAGGGGTTCGGGGATGACTACGGAGCCGTCGGGCCGGCGGTGGGTCTCCACTAGGGCGGCCCACACTCGGGGGACGGCGAGGGCTGAGCCGTTGAGGGTGTGGAGGATGCGGGTGCCCTTCTCCTCTGACAGCCGGTAGCGGAGGTTGGCCCGGCGGGCCTGGTAGTCGGAGTACCAGGACACCGACGACACCTCCA
>JAPPKI010000158.1 GCA_028820035.1 bacterium
CTTGGCCGGCAGCCGGCTCGACCACAGGTGCGGAGGTTCCACCACGTGGTCGTCAACGCTGATGATGCGGGGCATCTCGGTGCCAGCAGGGGATTCAGTCGGAGCATCGGCGGTCATGGTCATGCTGATGCCTCCGACATTTGGGGATCGCCCACGGCGGCCAACACGTCGTCGACGAACTCGGGGACCAGCACGTCGAGCTGTGCCTTGTTGAATGCCCGGTGATGGATGACATCGGCGCCTTTGTAGGCCAATAGGTCGGCGATCTGGTCGATGCAGTTGCCCGGATACCACTTGTAGGTGGCGAATGCGGCCACCGGCTTGTGGTGCAGCGACGGCAGCGTCATCAGCTTGGCCGTGCCCCCCGGCCGATGACCAAACAGCACCAGCCCGTCCACCCAGGTGCCCACCGCCAGCAGGTCGGCCTCGGCGATCTCGGTGAGCTTGATCCCGTGTACCGGGCGCACCGACACGTCGTAGCCCGCCTGGCGCAACTCTCCGCCGATCATCTCCGCCGCCCGCTGGGTGTTCCCCGTGCGGCTCTCGAAGATCACCACTGCCTTCACTGCTGAATCCTCATTGCTGGAACCTCACGGGTTGACTTCTAGCAGCTAAGTCTCGCAAGTGCCACGATGGTGAGATGGGCAAGTACGGGTACTACGTGATCGACGCTGACGGCCACGGGGGTGAGCCGCCCCAGTGGCGCCACGGGATCAGCGCCGAGTGGCGACCGCAGATGGTGGAGTACGTGGCCAAGATGAAGGAGATCTACGGCGACCTGCCCGGAGCCGGATCGCCGGTGCACACCGAGGACGACCAGAACTATGGCGAATATGCCGCCGGCGAACTGGACTTCGAGACGCCCCTTCAACGGGAGGGAATGGCCGTGCCCGGGCCGCGGATGACCGACATGGACCTTGAGGGCATCGACGTGACCATCATGTTCCCGCCAGGATCGGGCGAGGAGTGGGCGCTGGGCGATCCCGGCTTTGCCGACGAGCTGTGCCGGCTGCTGAACGACGCCCGGGCCACCTATGCGTCGTACGACCCCACCCGCTTGAAGCTGGTGGCCAAGCTGCCCTTGATCGATCCGGAGCGGGCCGCCGCCGAGCTGGATCGGTGCTTCACCCAGTACCCCGATGTGTTCGTCGGCATGGTGACCGCCCAGCACGTGCTGGACCGCAACCTGAACCACCCGGCCCTCGATGCGGTGTGGGAGGTGGCCGACAGCCATAGCGCCGCGGTGTGTGTACACGGCGGGGGCCAGGCGCCCGACCAGGTGCCCATCGTGTTGGATCGCTACGACACCCGGCTGGAGAAGCACGCAGTGACCCACCCGTTCGGGGCCATGCTGGCCACGATGAACTTCACGGTGGGCGGGATCCTGCACCGGTTCCCCAACATGAGGGTGGGCATCATGGAGGCCGGCTGCGGCTGGCTGCCGTTCTGGCTGGAGCGCCTGGATGAGGAATACGAGCTGATGCCCGACCAGGCCCCCGTCTTGGACCGCAAGCCGTCGGAGTACTTCTTGTCGGGACGGTGTTTTGTGGGGGTGGAGTCAACTGAGTCTGCCCTGCCCTACGTGATGGACCAGGTGGGCGACGACATCTTGTGCTACTCCTCGGACTACTGCCACTGGGACTGCGACTTCCCCCATTCGGTGAAGCTGCTTGTGGAGCGCGACGACCTCAGCGACGAGCGCAAGCGCAAGATCCTGACCGACAACCCGGCCAAGCTCTTCGGGATCCCCGTTCCCGCTTAGTCAGTCCGGGGGCCGAACCAGTCGGGGAGGTCCAGTGGGGGGTGGGGGAGTTCGGTGATGCCGCGTTCTTCGAGGATGGCGGCGTGCTCGGCTTTGTCGGCGGGGGCGGGGCGGGAGTCGCCGAAGTAGATCTCCAGGATCTCGGCGCCCTGGTCGCTCACTTTGATGGGGCCGAACGTGGCCAGGTGGGGGAGCTTGATGAGGGTTCCGGCCCGGCACACCTCCTCGTCGAAGGTGACCTCGCCGTCGATGACGAAAATGAAGTGGTCGCTGTTGTGGCCGTGGCGTTCCAACACCAGGCCGGGGTCGTAGCGGGTGTGGTACACGGCCCGCTCCTGGGTCAGCTCCATCAGCTTCAGCCATACCGACACCCGGCGGCCGTCGGCGTGCTGCTGGCTCTTCACCTCGGCGAAGTCCATGTCCTCGGCGTGGATGTAGGACACCTGGGGTTGTTGTTCGCCCATTATCGGAACATCTTCAGCGACCGGCTGTCCGAGGTGTCCTCAGGCCGCTCGTCGGCTGCCGACTCGATCGGGTTCAGCTCGTCGGGCGGGGTGAGGGCCAGGCTGATCGGGGAGTCCAATTCGAAGGGGTCATGGAGCCCCAGCTCGTCGCCGATGTCCCGCAGAGCGGGCAGCACCTCGGTGCCCATCAGCTCGATGCACCGCAGGGAGTCGTCGTGGTTTACGTCTCCGTCGTTGCCCCACAGCATGAGGATCGACGGGCGGCACGTCTCCAGCACCACCCGCAGTTCGGCGATCACCTCGTCGGGGGTGCCGGCCACGATCTCCCGAGCGGCCAGCTGTTGCTCGAATGGGGCGGCCCGAGAGCCTCGCACCTCTGCATTGGCCATCTTGGCGTAGTCCAGCCGACGAGCCGACGAGCCGTAGCCCGACGGGCTCACCCAGTAGGGGTGGCCGATGCCGGTGAATTCGCCCTGCATCCACATGAACTCCCGGGCGTTCTCCCGGGCCTTGTCGCCATCGGCTTGCACATGGACCCTCAGCAAGTAGCCCCGGTTCTCCGGTCCGGGCTCATAGCCCACTGCCCGGGCCGCTTGGTCGTAGATTTCCCACAGCTCGCCGGTGAGATGAAGGGGAGTGTTGAGCGAGATGTAGGGGTAGCGATGCTGAGCGGCCCAGCGGATGGTCTCGGCGCTGAACACGCCGGGCACCCAGATGCGGGGGTGGGGCTTCTGCAGCACCCGAGCCCAGGGGTTTACCACCCGATACTGGAAGTGCTCGCCCTCCCAGGAGAACGGGCCGTCGTCGGTCATGGTCTTCA
>JAPPKI010000111.1 GCA_028820035.1 bacterium
ACAACGATGTGTCGGAGAGCGAGGGGGTTCGGCGGGTTTTCGGAGATGATGCTCCTCCCGTCAGCTCAACGAAGGGGGTGACAGGGCATCTCCTCGGTGCAGCGGGTGCCCTAGAGGCTGCGTTTTCGGCGATGGCCATTCACACTTCCACCTTGCCCCCCACCGCGAACTTGCGAGAAGTAGACCCCCTCTGCAAGCTCGGTGACTACATCCCTGGAAGCGCCCGCCATGTCTCATGCAATGGTGTGCTCTCGAACTCGTTTGGTTTGGCAGGCTCCAATGCTTCTTTGTTCTTGAGGCAGCCATGAGGGCGCTAGTCGAGGCTTCGGCCAAGATCGGTTTCGGTATGCCGTATGAGTTGAACCGCCGTGAGTTGGTGCCGTTCCGCCACGACCGTCGTTGCATTGGGGACTTCGAGTTCTTGACCCTGGCGTGTTTCAAGGAGCTGCTGGGTGCCGAAGGCGAGATGGAAGGACGCCGCTGCGGGCTCTACTTCGCCGGGACGAAGGGCGCCAAGGAAGTCAAGGAAGTTATCGGGGAACTTGCCGAGCATCTCGCCGACAAGCAGGACAGGGTGGCAGCACTCACAGAGTTCTCTCAAGAGCTCAACCCTCTGATTGCGCTCCACACGCTTACCAACGTCGGGCTTTACCTCGCAGTCAAGGAGGGAATCGAGTGCTGGCGGCACTGCCAGTACATCAACCACTCCCATTCCGATCACAGCGCAGTGGCCGCGGCGGTGCGAGATGTTTCTCTCGGTGAGGTAGACGTTGGTTTCGCAGTGGCCGCTTATGTTGGCGGTGGCGTTGAGTTGGCGCCTGAGCAGGTTGGCGCCGTTGGCGTGCGCATCGTCGCCGAGGGGCCTGAGGATGGCGATGTATTCGAGTTGTCGTCGCGTCCTCAGCCTGAGTTCCTCTTGGAGATGGAAAGCGCCCACTCGGCCTTGGAGCGGGGTTCTGCTTTGCCCGTTGATCTGCCGGTATACGAGTCTGCGGGGTCATGACCGCCGATGAGGCCAGACCCTCATGCGTCGTGGTCGGGGCGACAGGCGCAATTGGAGCGGGGGTTTGCCAGGCGCTTGTCCCAGACTGGAACGTGCTTGGCGTCGGAAGAAGCGAATTGCCAGAGGAGTTGTCGGCTGCTGGCGTCGCCAGCCTTAGAGCAGACATAACCTCTCCCGATGTTGGCGAGGTAATCGAAAGCTGGCTGCATGAAGCGGGTTGGGATTGCGATGGTCTGGTAATCGCGTCGGGCATTCACCAGGTGGCGCTGCTGGCCGAATTGACGATCGAGGCGGTCGAACAGATGCTCGCCGTCAACTTCCTGGGGCCTTTGGCGGTCACAAAGGCTCTCGTGCCCTCAATGCTGTCTCGGAGGAGGGGTTCGATCGTCTGGGTTAGTTCACTACGAGGAGAACGCGGCGATCCGGGACAGGTGGCCTACGCCGCTACCAAGGGGGCGATGAACGCGGCTCTCTATTCGCTGGCCCGAGAAGTGGGTCGCCGCAATGTCCGCATTAATGTTGTGGCCCCGGGGATGGTCGTTTCGCCCATGGGCGACATGCTGGCCCAGACGAGGCAGGCTCTAGTAGACCGCAGCCCGCTAGGTCGGATGGCCGACCTCGACGAGGTGTCTGCGGCCATCGCCTGGCTTGTCGGTCCGCACAGTTCCTATGTGACCGGCACGATTCTCAACGTAGACTGCGGAGAGTCGGCAGCCGTACACCAGGAGCCGGTGTAAGTATGAGAACCCGTCCGGCTGCGCAAGTGCCGGCAGCTGTTGCCTGGGGAACGAGCGGTATCGGCATCGAAGTCGTACGCTCGCTGGCCACCGCAGGACACCCGGTGTCATTCGGGTACCCTCCCGGTGTTTCCTCCCACAGCGACCTGGTAGCAGAACTTACTGATTCTGGTTGCAAGGTGGCGGATTACGAGCTTGATGGGCTGGATCCGGGTTCTTTGAGAACCTTCAAGGAGATGAGCACCGCACGATTCGGTTTACCTCTGTACATTGTCGCTGTCCCTCCTTTAGCGGAGTCGGGCCCCTCGCAAGACTTGTCCCCACAGCAGTGGCAGAGCACCGTCGACGCAAGCCTCTCAGGGGCGTTCTGGCTGGCACAGGAGTTCCTTCCTGAGTTAAGCGAACAGAGCTATGGAAGAGTGGTGTTTGTGGGTTCGGCGGCGTCGGTGGCGGGCTACCCCGGGCATGCGGCCTTATGCGCATCTTCAGCGGCGCTAGAGGGCTTGGTGCGGTCATTGGCTGTCGAGTTCGCGCCTCATGATGTGCTGGTGAACGCGGTGGCGCCTGGACATATAGAAGACGGTGGCGATGCGCTTTCCGATGAAGCGGATCGCAAGCAATTGCGGACCCGTACTGCGCTGCGCCGTGCGGGCACTCCGAGTGAGGTTGCCGAGGCGGTCCGCTTCTTGTGCGGCCCCGGTGCCAGTGCCATAACAGGATGTGTGTTGCGAGTTGACGGTGGCCTGACCGCTTAGAGTTGGCGTGATCTGGGGAAAGGAGAGCAGTTGTGGGTGAGTTGGTCAGGATAGAAACCGGTGCGGCCGAGGGTGTGGCAACGCTGCGGTTGGACAACCCAAAGAGAAACTCGCTCAGCGCGAAGCTGTTGACAGATTTTCATGAGGCGGTGGACGAGTTGTCGGAGCGAACCGACATACGGGCCGTAGTCGTCTGGGGTGGTCCGAGGGTGTTCTCCTTAGGCGCAGACATTGACCTGCTGAACGGTTTGGATGTGCGCGGGGCCCGCGACCTTTCAAGGAGATTCAACACGCTGTTCAGTGCCTTCGAGGGTTTGCCTCAGATCACCATTAGCGCCGTGAACGGTTACGCTTTGGGGGGGGGATGCGAGTTGGCCATGGCCTCAGAGTTCCGGTTGGTCGGTCAGGGAGCTGTGTTGGGCTTTCCAGAGGTCAAATTGGGGATCATCCCCGGCGCGGGTGGAACCCAGAGGCTGAGCCGTCTGGTGGGCATCACAAAGGCCAAAGAACTGATCTACAGCGGG
>JAPPKI010000166.1 GCA_028820035.1 bacterium
AGGCCATCTGGGCGGTGGCGTCCTGCATGGCCACCCGATCGGGCCGCAGATCCACATAAGTCGCCCCCCGCTCCGGGGTGACGGTGGAGTCGTCGAGGTGGTTGACCAGGATTTTCTCCGCCAAAGTGAGATCTCGCCCGAATCGCTCCCGGGCGGCGCCAACCCGCTCGTCCAGGGTGGAATAAACGTTTTCGATCAGCTCAATAGGGGTGGAAGCGGCAACCGGCATACCTTTGATCCTACGGGCTTACCGGCGATTTGGCCTTGTCGCGGAAGAGGTGGCTCAATTGCGCCACTCCAACACCCTCATTGCGGAATTCGTCTACTGGATTGTGTGGAAATGGTAAATAAAACTATATGGAAATGGTAGATTAATGATAGCGGATTTGGTAGATTTGGATGATGGACAACGGTTTTCTTACTCCCTCCGGGTACATCTCCCGAGTAGCGGAGTCCTCGATACGCCAGGCGCTTGCCGCGGCACCCATGGTGCTGCTGGAGGGTGCGAAGGGCTGTGGGAAGACCTGGATGGGGCTGAGCATGGCCCGTTCCAAACTGCTGCTGGATGCAGATGCAAATGATCTGGCCATAGTCCGGGCATCGCCGCGAGACGCTCTCCGCGAGAGTCCCTACCCAAAACTCGTGGATGAGTATCAACGGGTACCCGAGCTGTGGAACGCCATTAAGGGCGTTTGCGATGAAGGCCGCGATCCCGGACGGTTTGTCTTGACCGGCTCCGCTGAGAAGGTCGACGATGTCACCCGCCACTCGGGGGCGGGGCGATTGATCCGCGTCCGTCTGCGGCCGATGTCGCTGTACGAGACTGGTCACTCCATGGGCAAAGTGTCGCTGCGCTCATTGATGGACGGCGAAGTGCCGCCAGCAGCGCGGACGGAGGAGAAGTCGCTTCGAACTTGGTCAGAGATCATTTGTGCGGGTGGGTGGCCCCGTCATCTTGGGATGCCCTCCGATGCTGCCCAGAGGCTGCTGCTCGGATACCTGAACGAGACGGTCAGAGCTGATCTGCCACTGGAGACCGGTGTGCGTCGCAATCCCGCGAAGGTCATGCGCCTTTTGCGGTCGCATGCCCGCCACACCGCGACCATCGCCTCCCAGGCATCGCTGGCCAGGGACACCGCTGGTGATGGTCCACCTTTGAGCCGCCATGCCGCCAGCGGCTATCTCGATGCCATGCACCGGCTATTCGCGCTGGACGATCTCGATGGCTGGGTGCCGGCGATGCGGTCGAAATCAGTCCTGCGCCAATCTCCCAAGCGTCACATGGTCGATCCCTCACTGGCGACAGCCGTGCTGCGGGCGGGGCCTGATCAGCTGACTTCCGACCTGAGGACGCTTGGGTTGATGTTCGAGTCGCTGGCGATTAGGGATTTGCGGGTGTATGCGGAAGCCCATGACATGTCTGTGTGGCACTACCACGACGACAAGCATCGAGAACTTGATGCCGTGATTGAGCATCCTGACGGGCGGTGGATGGCAGTTGAGGTCAAGCTCGGAGGCGTGCCCTCGGCGTTGGATGAGGCGGCCGAATCGCTATTGGCCGTGGCCCGCCAGGCCGTCAAGAACTCCCGCCGTGGCCCGCCAGCGGTTCATATACTCCTCATTGCCCTCGGCCGCCGTGCCTACCGCCGCCCCGATGGCGTAGATGTAGTGCCACTGTCATTGCTCGGCCCCTGAATTGGATTCGAGCTCGCATGGACCCCAGGGCAAACGGTGGTGTTGGCTGCTAGCGCCATGTCGCAGGACAGACGCTTCCCCGAGCTATTTCTTGGCATTCAGCACATCTAGTTGGCCGGTCTGGTCAGCCCATCAGTGCACGGGGACCAACAATCATGTCGAAGTCGTCGTCAGACCACATGGGCTCGTCGATATCTCCAATGATCTGGAGTATGCCCTCGTCGCAGCCAAACACTCGGAACATAGAAGGAGAGTGATCCCCGCACTTACCTACGGTGGCTGTTTGCACCGGATCAGTCTGGCCGGGAGCAGGAGATTCTCTAGAACGAGCAGTCGGCTGGGACATAGGGCAACCCTAATTCCAAGGCGGCCCTCTAAAAGGGCCACTTAGGATGGGGATAGGTGCAGAGCAGGATTCTAGAAGGCATCGGTTTGACCCGGTGAGGCTGCGCATGCAGAAGGGAGTTGACCATGAAAACGATGAGTGTTGACGATGGTCTTTACGGAGCCCTTGAAGTAGCAGCCGATCGCGACGGCAGGCCCATTCAGGAGCTGGTGACCGAAGCCATTGTCTCGTGGCTGGCAGATGCGACGATGGATTAGGCCGACCATGCGGCTATCGAAGGGGCGCGCCGAGAAGCAGCCGAGCAAGGTGGAGTGGAGTTCGAGGCCTTCTTCGACGCGCTCCCACAGGCTTGAGTCTGATTGTCAGCGTTGTATCGGGTTGAGCTGTCTCCCGCCGCCTTCGGATCATCTAGGAAGTCCACGTCGACGAGCGGCGGTTGATGGTGCTGCGAGTCGCCAGACGAGACGAGCGAACATATCGGGACTTGTGATTGTCAGCCAGACCTAGCCACGTTGGGCACACATGAGTGACGCATTATCTCCACCGTCATCACTGCTGGGGCAGTGAGCGGTATTCGAGTTCGCTGTTGGAAAGCTGCCAACCGCCTTTGGCGTGGTGTCGATTGCCGCACTGAGTTTTGAGCCTGAGGCACTTTTGGATCCGGCTGTCTTCGTGGTAAAGCTTTGCAAGAACACCCCAGACAATCGCGCAACTAGACACCCCCAACCCTGATGCTGCTGGATAGCCCTCATGGAAGATGCCGAGTCGTCTGCTTATCTCTGTCGGTCCAAGGCACTTGCCCTCATCGTCTGCTGTGTCGAGTAGTTCGAGTATGGCCTCTTCGAGGTGGAACATACCGACAGAAGCATGTTGTGTCGTCTTCATGGACAGAACCTATGTTGGAGAACGGCGAAATAATCGGGCTCTTCGCGTCCAAGCTGGGACCGGGGTGATGTGAGGGTCCGCCGCTGAGTGG
>JAPPKI010000429.1 GCA_028820035.1 bacterium
GCCGCCGTCGTCGGTGACGAACACCTCGCCGTGCTCGAACGGGTTCATGGTGCCGGGGTCCACATTGATGTACGGGTCCAGCTTCTGCATGGTCACCCGAAGACCCCGTTGCTTGAGCAAACGCCCTAGAGATGCGGCCGTAAGCCCTTTGCCCAGCGAACTCGCCACACCGCCAGTCACAAAGATGTGCTTGGTCACGCCTGCCAAGCTTAGCGGGGAGGAGCGACGACTGGTGGACCCGTAGAACCGGTCACCTGCTGCCTTGGGACATTTCAAGAAGTTCGGAGGCATGGCGGCGAGCGCTCTCGCTGTCGGGTGATCCGGAAAGCATGCGAGAAAGCTCGACGATCCGCTCCTCACCGTCCAAACGTTCAACCGTCACTGTGGTAGCAGCTCCATCGTCGTGTTTGACGATGCTCACCTGGTGGTCTGCGCAAGCCGCTACCTGCGGCAAGTGGGTGACGACCAAGATCTGGTGGTCGGCGGCCAGGCGGGAAAGCGATCGGCCCACTGTCTGAGCGACCTGGCCGCCGATGCCGGCGTCCACTTCGTCGAACACCAGCACCGGAGGACCCGCGCTGACCACTAGGCGCAGGGCCAGCATGACCCGGGCCAGCTCTCCCCCTGAAGCGGCCGAGGTGAGCGGTAGGCCCGGGGCCCCGCTGTTGGCGGACAGCAGGATATCCACGTCGTCGCCGGGATCATCGCCCACCTCTGCTTGCACCTCGGCTCGGGGCATGGCCAACTCTCGCAGGTGGGCGGTCACCTCTTTGCCCAATGCCTGGGCAGCATGCCGTCGAGCCTCGCCAACCGCAGCGCCGGTCTCGACCACCGCTGCGGTACGGCGATCGAGTTCCCCATCGAGGTCTTTGGCCAGGCGGTCGAAATCCTCCAACTCGGCGAGGCGGTCGGACAGATCCCGATGAAACTCCATGACCTCGGCCACGGTCTCCCCATACTTGCGGCGAAGATCAACCAACAGCTCCCGGCGCTGGCGAACCTCGGCCAGTCGGACCGGATTCTCGTCAATGGACTCGGCCGCACGGCGCAACTCGGTCGATAGGTCGCCGACCTCGGCCACCAGATTGACCAGCCGCTCATGCTGGCTCTCCAGCGGGGGACGGCTCTCCAATGCGGCGGCCAACTGGACCAGTCCGGCCCCCACTGCACCATCGGCGCCCAGAGACATCGCCGCTCGCCGGGCCGCATCCCGGCTGGCCGCGGCGTCAGCCAGCACCGCCTCTTCGGCCTTGAGCGCGTCCTCTTCGTGAGGGTTCTCCAGGCCAGCCCCGTCTAGCTCGGCCAACTGGAACCGGCACAGCTCGATCTCCCGAGCCCGGGATCGCTCGTCGCCGCCCAACTCGGCCCGTCGGCGATTCAGATCGGCCAATGCGGCCCGTGCCTCCATGAGCGGGGCCAAGTCCACGTCGCCGAATCGGTCCAGTGCGGCCCGTTGATGGACACGGCGCAACAGCGACTGGTGCTCGTGCTGGCCGTGCAGGTCCACTAGCTCTGCGCCCAGCTCGGCCAGGGAGGCGGCCGACGCCAGCCGGCCATCGACATAGGCCCGAGCCCGACCTCCGGCGGGCACCACCCTGCGAAGCACAACCTCCTCCCCCTGGTGGTCGAATCGGCCTTCGACGACGGCCTCTTCGGCCCCGAACCGCACCAGCGCCGGGTCAGCCCGGCCACCCAGAAGCAAGTCCACAGCCGTCACCACCAGGGTCTTACCCGCACCCGTCTCCCCGGTCAGCGCGGTCATGCCCGGTCCCAGCACCAGATTGAGCCGCTCGATCACTCCCAGGTTCTCAACGGCCAGCTCAGTGAGCACTGTCTCGGATTCTTGTCAGCGGTCGGACAAGCCGAAGGACGACTTGAGGGCTTGGTGGAAGCCTCGCTGGCCGAGGGTGACGAGCCGTGCGGGTTGGTCGGAAACCGATACCGTGAGCGAGCCGCCTTCCCCCAACTCCCCCAGCGAACGGCCGTCTACCGCCACCGCGGCCGGACGGTCGCCCAGCACCTCCACCACCAATTCGCTGGACGGCAGCAGCACCAGGCTGCGGTCGAACAGCGTGTGGGGAGCCACCGGGGTCAGGATCACTGCGTTCATGGTCGGGGCCAAGATGGGTCCACCCGCTGAAAGGGAGTAGGCCGTAGAACCGGTAGGAGTAGCCGCGATCAGCCCATCGGCGGCGTAGCTGGTGAAGAACTCCCCATCGATGTGAACGGCCAGATTGACGGTGCGACCGCTGTCCACCTTTTCCACAATGGCCTCATTGAGAGCGCTCACCTCCGTGCCGTCGTCTAATCGACAACTCAGGCGGATTCGCTCTTCGATGACATATTCCCCCGCTAGGAACTGCCCGACTGCCTCCGAGGCGGAATCCGGCTCGATGCCGGTGAGGTAGCCCAGTGAGCCGTAGTTGACTCCGAGAACCGGTACCCCGTCATCGGCCACCGCGGTCACCGCCCGCAGCATGGAGCCGTCTCCCCCCAAGCTCACCGCCAAGTCCAGCTTCTCGCCAATGTGATCGTCGAGGTGAGCGAGGTTGGTGCGATTCACTGCTTCAGCGGACTCGGGCGGCAGTCGGATTTCATGGCCGTCAGCATCTAGACGGCTAATGAGCTCAGCCGCCAGCTTCAGGGCTTCCGACCGGTCAGCATGGACAAACAGGGCGATTGCGGCCATGGAGCTATGGTGCAACTGGCTGGACGCCGTTCGGGGAGAAGCTGGTGCCAGCAGCAACTACCTCGTCGATCACAATTGGACCAACTTCGCTCACGGGCACATCGAAATAGGCGGCTATGGCATCCCGAGCGGCCCCCTCTACATCACGAAGGCGGCGGACTTGGGAGAAAACCCAGTCCAGCTCCCGCACCTGGATGCCCCACCATTCGTCGCCCTCCCTTGCAACCACCCTGAACGTATTGTCGGGCGTTGGAATTTCAGCCATTGCTGCTCCCGGACGAATCCTGCGCTTTTCTCAATATAGCTCTCGCAGTGTGCTCATCGA
>JAPPKI010000478.1 GCA_028820035.1 bacterium
GCCCAAGTTCGGGGGAAAGGCTTGCAGGTCGAACTCCTGCCTTGGCGTGCTCAGGCCAGCGGAAGGGCGAAGAAGGCGATGGCCACGTAGTGGACGGCCACGGCGGCCACCACTAGCAGATGGAAGACCTCGTGGTAGCCGAACCAACGGGGCCACGGGTCGGGACGGTGGGTGGCATAGATGAGCGCACCCAGCGTGTACAGGCCGCCACCCACGAAAAGCAAGGTGCTCCCGGCGATTCCCATGCCGCGCCAGACATCTCCGATGACCAAAAGAGCGGCCCAGCCGACAATCGGGTAGGGGGCGATGATCACCCACCGGGGTGCGTTGAGCCATATGATCCTACCGATTGCCCCCAGCAAAGCGCCAGACCACACCACACTCAGAACCAGCTTGGCGGCACCGGGTTCCAACGCGAAAAAGCCCACCGGGGTATAGGTGGCGGCAATGAACACGAAGATCATCGAGTGGTCGAGGCGGCGGATCATCGCCTTGATTCGAGGGGTCCAGTCGAACCGGTGGTAGGCCGCGCTCACTCCGAACACACCCACCACCGCGATGGCGTAGACCGCCACAACCGCCCGATCAGCCCCGCCCGGCCCCAAGGCAATAACGATGGGCGCGAGAACCGTGGCGGCAAGCGCGGCCACTGCGTGGGACCAGCCCCGGAGTACCGGCGTGGGAAGAATTAAGGGGCCAGCGACCGTCAGGCAGACCACCCTACACGGGTTGTGGAGAAGATCGCGAGAGGGACCTAACCGCCTAGTTCAGCCGCTTCGTACTCCAGGAGACGGCCGAACAGGTCACGCAACTCCGAGCGCCGAGAGCGGTCGTTGGCCAGGTTGACCAGCTCATGGGGGTCGTCGGCCAGGGAGTACCACTCGTGGTCGTGATCGTCGAAGTCGGCATCAGTGTCGAACAGCTTTGGCTCGGGAGCGAGATTGCCGGTGCGGTCGATCCCCCCTCCCACGCCGTAGTACCGGGCGTACTTGGTCTCGCCGTCGAAGAAGCCCCGCACCGCATAGCGGCTGTGGCGCAGCAGCTCCGACTGGGCGCTGTCTTGGCTGAACAGCACGTAGTCGCGCACCGAGGTCGAAGGGTCGGCCAGCGAAGGGGTGAGGTCCTTGCCCGACAGGGTGGGCGAGCTGTCGATGTCCACCCCGCCAAGGGCGGCGATGGTGGCAGCCAGGTCCACGTGGGTGGCCAGCGCATCGGTGGCCTCGCCCTGAGGAGTGAGCCCGGGGGCTTTGACAATGAGCGGCACCCCCATGACCTCCTCGTACACGCAGGGCAGCTTGGCCCGCAGCCCGTGCGAGCCGCAGGCGTCGCCGTGGTCGGAGGTGTAGATGACCACGGTGTCGTCGTAGGCCCCGATGTCGTCGAGCGCCCCCAGGATCGAGGCGATGCTGTGGTCCAGCAGTTCGTGCAGCCAGGCGTAGTAGTCCAGTTGGCGCAACCAGGAGTCGACGTCGTCAAGGGCCATGTGGCCCACCATGTGCTCCCGGTTGCGGACATGGCGCCAAGCCCGCTGCACCTCGGGCTTGGTGTGGAGGTCGTCGTCGAAGTTGTCGGGCAGTCGGGTGAAGTAGCGGGGGTAGATCTCCTCCAACGGCTCAAGGTCCACCTTGCCGCCCAGCATGTGCTCGTGGAGGAAGTTGAACACGCCCATCAGGTCGGGATTGGCCTCCTGGAACGACGGCTGGTCAAGCGGGTACCACATCACGTCGTGAGGATTCACCAGTGCCACCGTCAAGAACCACGGTCCGACGGAAGGGTCGGCGCCGTGGGTTCGCAGCCAGTCCACCGCCTGGTCGGCGATCACCGGATCGAAGTGCCGGCCAGTCCACGGCCCGCCGATGTAATGGCGGTCGTCGCCCTGCCAGCCGCTGTATCCGAAGGATTCCATGTCGGGCTGCGGCTCGTGGGTGAGGTGGTATTTGCCCAGGTAGGATGATTCGTAACCCACCTCTCGCATCAGCCGTCCCACGGTGGGAATGGCGGGATCGAGCGCCGTGTGGGCCGGGAAGCTCACGTTGTCTACCACGCCGTGCTCGGCCAGGTAGCTGCCGGTATAAAGGCTGGCCCTCGACGGTGAGCACGGCGATGAGTGGGTGTAGTAGCGGTTGAAGTCCAGGCCGTCGCGGCGCAGCCGGTCGTGGGCGGGCATGTCGACCACCCCGTCCAGCCACGGGTTGCGGCGCTCCTCGTCGGACACGATCAACAAGATGTTGGACTGCGTAGTTGACATGTCAGTCACCCTCCGTAGGTTTCCCGGAGCTCCTTCTTGAGCACCTTGCCCACCGGATTGCGGGGCAGTTCGTCGACGATCTCGAGTTGCTCGGGGATCTTCTGGTTCATCAACCCGACTTCCTTGCAGTGCTCGACCATCTCGCCGAAGCCGAATGACTGATCGGCCATGGGCGCCACTACCGCGCAGCACCGCTCTCCGGAGACCGCGTCGGGCAGGCCGATGACCGCCACGTCGGCCACCTTGGGATGGGAGAACAGCACGTCCTCCACCTCCTTGGCCGAGATGTTCTCCCCTTTGCGGATGATCACATCCTTCTTGCGCCCGACGATGGTCACAAATCCCCCGTCGTCCACCTCAGCCAAGTCGCCGGTGAAGAAGAACCCGTCGTCGTCGAAGGCGGTCTCATTCAGTGCCTCGTCCAAATAGCCCCGGCACAGCGTCGGGCCCTTCAATAGAAGCTCCCCGTCGATCAGCTTCCAGTCGGTGTCGTCCAGGATCCGACCCTCGGTGCTGGCCAGCTTGTCGTCGGGATCATCGAGGAAGCAGTAGGTGACGATGGGGCACTCGGTGAGGCCGTAGCTGGAGATGATCCCCACACCGCCCATCTCGTTCTTGACCTCCATGTGGAGCCCGGCCGGTTTGGGGGCTCCCCCGCCGATGGCCGCCCGCATCTTGGGGAATATGGGCTGGTCGGGGGTCTTGCGCTGCTCGGCCAGAAAGGCGATGAAGAACGGGGTGCCTGATCCGGCCAGGGTCAAGCC
>JAPPKI010000469.1 GCA_028820035.1 bacterium
GGCTTTGACCAACACGTCAGGGTCGGACACCGGGCCAAAGCCGATCTCGATGGGGTTGCGGATGCTGGTGCCCACCCCGTAGCCCAGATCACGAACCGCCTGTTGGCCCTGGTCGCTGACCGGGGTGGTTACCAGGCCGGCCTGGTCGGCGGCATCAGTGCCCAACACGGATGCGCCCCCGCCCACTCCCAGCACCAGGGTGTCGAGATCGCCGCTGATGTCGGCGTCAGCCCAGCGCTGGAGGTAGGCGATGGCCGATAGAAGCTCCTCGAGAGTGCCGACGATGCTGACGCCGGTCGATGCGCTGATGGCATCCCAGATCCGGTGGTCGGCCACCAGGGCCCCGGTGTGCGACACCGCCGCTGCCCCGCCCTGGGCGGTGCGGCCCCCCACCAGCATCACCGCCGGCTTGCGGCCCTTGGCCTTGTGGAGGGCGTTGTAAAGGCGGCGGCCATCGCGGGGGTCCTCCAGGTACAGCCCGATGATCCCGGTGTCGGGATCGTCCACCAGCCACTCCAGCAATTCGCCGGGGGTGACGTCGATGCTGTTGCCGACGGTGCACAGCTTGGTGTAGCGGATCCCCCGGATCGCCCCGCCTTTGACCATGTCGCCAGCCAGCCCGCCGCTCTGGGAGATCATGGCCACCCGGCCGACTTCGGTGGGGGCATTGCGCAGGAAGGTCTGACGGCCGGCCGGGGCGTAGGCCCCCAGGCAGTTGGGGCCGAGCACCCGCACCCCCGAATCCCGAGCCACCGCGCCCAGCACCTCTTCCAGATCGGTGCCCTCCTCGCTGGTCTCCCGGAACCCCCCGCTAATGACGTGGACGAACTTGGCCTTGCCCGCCGCTCCCCTCACAAGATCGGCGCAGGCGGCGGCGGGCACCGCCCCCACCACGTAGTCCACGTCGCCATCGATGTCGGCCACCGTAGGTACCGCGGGCACGCCGTCGATCTCGGTTGCCTTGGGGTGGACGGCCCACAAGGTGCCCGGCCCCCAACCCAACTCCTTGTACGCGGTCAGGAACGTGTTGCCGAAGCCGGGCCGACTGGTTGAGGCACCGGCTACTGCGATGCCGCGGGGGGCGAACAGCGGCCCAAAGTCGGTGGGCGGTGGCTCAGCGTGCGCGCCGGTGGGTGCTTCTCTAGTGATGAGCCGAGCGTCCACCGCAATGGCACCGTCGGGCGTGGCAATAACGGGATTGCACTCCAACTCGGCCAGATAGCCGCCCAATTCCACAGCCACCCCATCGGGCCCCGCCACAGCCAGCAGCAGCTCGATCAGCGAATCAACATCCACCGGCGGCTGCCCCCGGAATCCGCCCAGCAGCTCAGCCCCCTTGAACCCGGCCACCATGGCCTCGGCATCGGCTCGAGAGATGGGTGCCAGCCTCAATACCACCTCGTCGAGCACTTCGGTGAGGGTGCCGCCCAAACCCAAGGCGACCACCGGGCCGAACGGGGGCCGGTCCACCACCCCGACCAGAAGCTCGACCCCGGCCCCGGCCTGCTCCTCAATCAGGAATCCGTGGATGTGCCCCCCAGCTTCGGCCACCGCCACCGCCATCTGGGCGGCCTCGTAGTTCAGCTCGTAGGCGGCCACCCCCATGCGCACCGCGCCCACATCGCTCTTGTGAACCACGCTGCCGCCGAAGCCCTTCAGCACCAACGGCTCAGACAACCCGTAGGCCGCCACCATGTCGGCCAGCAGCGAGGGGTTGGCCACCGCGTCGTCGTAGGCCGCCACCACGCCCTTGGGCACTACTACCCCGGCGTCGGCGAGCAGGGCCTTGACCTCGGGCTCGGGGACGGTCACGTCATCCCAGGCGGGTGAACACCTGTCGGGCGGTGTCGCCGAGCAGGTTGGACCGGGCCTCGTCGCCCAGCTCAACTTCCCCAAGCTGGCCCAGACCGTGACGATGGCCCACGGTGGGAAAGCCCGTGCCCCACAGGCACTTACGCCGTCCGGCGCCGTTCATGAACGCCACCAATTCAGCCGACCAGTGCCGGGGCGGGTACACCGAGGTGCCCAGGTACACGTTGGGGAACTTGAGGGCCATGGCGATGCACTCGGCCACCCACGGCCAGCCGGTGTGCGACAGCACGAACCGCACACCAGGGAAGTACAGGGCGGGCCGGTCGATGCCCACAGGCACCCCGCACTCGCTGGGCATGAGGCCGCCAGACGTGCCGGCCTGCATCACGAAGGGCACGTCGTGGGCCGCGCACAGGGCGTAGTAGGGGTAGTAGTCGGCGTGGTCGAAGCGGCGGTCGAAGCTGTGGGTGTGGGTATGCAGGCCCACGCACCACCGCTGGGCCAGCATGGCGGCGGCCTCGTCCACCCCGGCCATGCCGGTGCGGGGATCGACCGACCATTGGCCGAAGAACCGGCCGGGGTGGTCTTTGGCCAGCCGGTCTAAGTCATCGGGCTGGGCGGCCACCAGCTCGAAGTCTGTGGCCTCGGGATGGGCAGGCCGATGGGCGACAGGCAATATCACCGCAGCGATGCCCAGCTCGTCCATGCGGGCCACCATGGTGTCGGCGTCGCAGAAGGAATCGGTGTCGTCGGTGCGGACCTTCACCGCAATCCCGGTGGCCTCCAGGGCCGCGTTCCATACGTCAGCCTGCTCGGGGAAGAACCGGTTGCACCAGTAGTCGATTGCGCCGTCGATAAGCACCGAGTCGCTCACGGCCGCTCGTCCTTGAACCGCACCAACTTGGCTGCTCCGGAGGCCATACCGGTGCGTTCGTCCAGCTCGCCGGGACGCACCACCTCGGCGGTCATCCGCACACTCATGACCTCCTTGATCCGGTCCTCCACCCGCTCGGCCACCGCGCCAAACTCATCAGGCGAGGCGTCGCTAGCCACCATCACGATCATCTCGTCGCGGTTGCCAGCCCGAACCGCCCGGCAGAAGAAGTCCTCGGTCACCCCCGGCACATCGCTGATCACATCGCCGATGGCCTCGGGCCACACGTTCACCCCCCGCAGCTTCACCATGTTGTCGC
>JAPPKI010000159.1 GCA_028820035.1 bacterium
GGTTTGGGGATCGGCAAGTTTGGCCATTCGCTCGGACACCGGCAGGCCGAGCACCTCCCCCCAGTCGGGGAGCATGTTGAGGGCGCAGTAGCTGAGAAAGCTCATATTCATGCCCACCAGCACCGGCATGGTCAGCGCCACCACCCGAGCGCCGTGCTCGGCGGCACGCACTGAGGCACCCAGTTGAGCCCGGTAGCGGTCGGGATCGGCGGAGTCGATGGTAAGCACGTTCCAATTGAGCGGGCGGCGGGCCGATCGGGACATGGCCACCATGAGATCCAGTTCTTCATCGGTGAAGCCCTGCATGCACCCGTCGGTCACGTATTCCAGGGTGGTCCCCTCGTGCTCTGACACCACCGAGCACAGCGCGATCACCTCTTCGTCGCTGGCGTAGCGGGAGGCCACCGGAGCGCCATCGCCGTCGTTGTGGGTGTAGGAAAGCGAGGTGGAGAACCCCAGGCCGCCTGCCTCGATGCCCTCGGCCAAGAGGGACTTCATCGCCTCGAGCTGGCTGGGATCAGCCTCGTTGCCGGTGGCGTCGGCCCCCATGACCGCCCGGCGGATAGCGCAGTGGCCTACCAAGAACCCGGCGTTCACACCGAGAGTGCCGTCCAATCGGGCCAGGTAGTCGGAAAACGTGCGCCACGACCAGTCCAACCCGGTCTCCAGAGCAGAAAGCGGCATGCCCTCCACCTTGGCCATCATGCGCTGGAGGTAGGGGGCGTCGCCGGGGTTGAGGGGCGCCAGGGTGAATCCGCAGTTGCCGCCGATCACGGTGGTCACCCCGTGCAGGTTGGATGGGGAGGCGGCCGGGTCCCAGAACAGTTGGGCGTCGTAGTGGGTGTGGGGATCCACGAAACCGGGGCAAACAACCAGGCCAGAGGCATCGATCCCCGCGCGCCCGGGGTCGGGGACCTTACCGATAGCGACAATCCGCCCGTCCCTGATTCCGATATCGCCGGAGAAACCCACGCTTCCCGAGCCGTCGATAATCGTGCCCCCGCGGACTACCAGGTCCAACACGGCCCCAATCCTACTTATCCGTATGGGGTCCCCCCACCCCGCCCCACTATGCTCCCCCCGTTACGGGCTGTGGCGCAGCTTGGTTAGCGCGTCGGTCTGGGGGACCGAAGGTCCCGGGTTCAAATCCCGGCAGCCCGACCACTGGGATTTCAGAAGATCCCCCTCAGAACAGAAGGCCGATGCCTTGGATGGCGCGCCAGGCCAGGTAGATGCCGGCGGCGGTGATGGCGACCCAGAAGTGCCAGGGGACCTTTTGGCGAGCGGCGGAATCTATGTTGGGCGGGATCTCAACCGGCGTGTCCACCGGGGTGCCGCAGGTGGGGCACTCCCCCGCCTCGGTCACCGAGGCGGGGTTCCAGAACCGGTCGCAGGGCTCGCACCAGGGCACGGTTATAGCTTGCCACCACTGGACTTCGGCGCCCGATCCGGCCCATCTGCCTGGCACGTTGCACCGAACAGATTCTCGGCGGTAGCGTGCTGTTTTCCAGCAAAATCCTTGCTAATCCGGAGGGAATCCCAGAAATGAGAATCAAGTCAAGGCTGTTCGCGCTCATCGCCGTGTTGTTTGCTATGGCCCTCGTGGCCGCCGCTTGCGGCAACGACGACGATGACGCACCGGCAGCTTCCACGCCTGCCCCAGCGGCGGCTACTGAAGAGCCCATGGCCACAGAAGAGCCTATGGCCCCTGAGGAGCCGATGGAGGAAGAAGACGACATGCCCCTGGCCGGGACTGTGGTCAATATCCTCGGCCCAGAAACCGGCCCGGAAGCCGAGGGCTTCTTGGCAGGCTTCGAGCCGTTCGAGGCTCGCACCGGCATCGAAGTGCAGTATTCCGGCACCCGGGACGCCACCACCGAACTGAACTTGGCTCTGGAAGGCGGCAACCCGCCTGACATCGTGATCATCCCCCAGCCGGGACGCATCATTCAGTTCGGTGAGTCCGGCGATGCCGTGGCCCTGCCGCAGTCGCTGCTCGACAACATCAGCGGAGCGTATGACCCGTTCTGGTTCGACCTGGCCACCACCGGCGGACAGGTGTACGGCGTGCCCAACAAGGGCGACGTGAAGAGCCTGGTGTGGTACAGCCCGCCGCTGTTTGCCGAGAATGGCTACGAGGTTCCCAGCACCTGGGCCGAGCTTGATGCGCTGACCGACCAGATCAAGGCTGACGGTCTCGCCCCCTGGTGCATCGGCATTGGTTCGGGCGACGCCACCGGCTGGGTGTTCACCGACTGGATGGAAGACATGATGCTCCGCCTCCAGGGCCCCGACGTGTATGACCAGTGGGTGTCCCATGACATTCCGTTCAACGATCCGCGAGTGGTCGAAGTGGCTGAGTTCGTGGGCGACATCTGGTTCGAAGAGGGCAACGTGCTCGGCGGACGCGACTTGATCGCGGCCACCGGCTTCAAAGAGGCCTCCTTGCCAATCGTCGACGGCGACTGCGTGCTGCACCGCCAGGCCAGCTTCGCCGGAGCCTTCTACACCGAGGTCGGCGCTTCACTGGGCCCCAACGGTGACGTCAACGTGTTCTACCTGCCGACCGTCAGCGATGAGTTCGGCACCGTCGTGCTCGGCGCGGGAACCCATGCGGTGGCCTTCACCGACAAGCCCGAGACCCTGGCCGTGATGGAGTACATCGGCACCGCCGAATACGCCAACGCCCGGATTATGGCCGACAAGGGCGGATTCCTGTCGCCCAACCGTGAGCATGACACATCGCTGTACAGCTCCGACTTCGATCGAGGCCTGGCCGACATCCTGGTGAGCGCCGATCCGTTCAGGTTCGACGCTTCCGACCTGATGCCTGGTGAGGTTGGCGCCGGCGAGTTCTGGCGCTCCGGCACCGACTACGTGTCGGGCTCAAAGACCGCTCAGGAGTTCGCCGACGACACCGAGAACGCCTGGCCGTAGGCGAAGCCAACAGCTCAGTCGCTCGCGACTGAACAACTCTGAACGGGGCCGGGGGCGGCAATTCCGCT
>JAPPKI010000029.1 GCA_028820035.1 bacterium
AAGTTGGCGTCGTCGCCGGTGAGCTGGTCGGTCTGCACGAACAGCGTTGCCGAACCGTCGGTGCGGTCCACTATGAAGCGGTGGTGGTCGACAATGCCGGGAGCGAACGCAAGTGGGTCAGACCAGCTGAACGAACGACCCTCCTCCCAGGTAAGGATGTGGGGGAACTCCTGCGGAGCGCCCTCATTCAGGTAGATGGCAGTGGCCTGGCCCCCGTCGCTCAGGTCTCCCACAACGCCTTGCAACGAGCTGCTCCAATCAGGCATGGCATCGAAATCGGTGAGCACCTCCCACACCTGCTCCGGCGTGGCCTCGATCACGATGTCGCTGTAGACGAGGAGTGATCCGTCGTCTTGAGGGCGGACTTCGGCCGTTGCCCGGCTCCGATCCAGACATCCGCCGGGAACCAATTGGGTGTCTACGGCGAACCGGCATCGGTACATGTTCAACAGAGCTTCATGGCTCTGGATCTGCTCGTCGCGAGTGTCGATGTCTTGCTGGGCGGGGTTCTCAGGAGCAGGCCCGGGCACCGATGCATCAGGAGAAGAGCACCCTCCGGGAACCTGGTCGGTGTCCACTGCGAACAGGCACCGATAGGCGTTCAACAAGTTCCCCTGATCGGCGATGAGTTGATCCCTCACCTCGACATCGCTTCGGGTCTGAGCCGATGCCGCTGGCGAGACCAGCGCAGCGACCAGTGCGACCACCAAGACGAGGACTGTGAAGGACGGGGGCTTCAGCTTTTTTTGCACGCGCGAGAAGCTACAGCCGCGAAACACCTGACTCCCCATCCACGGGAGCGAAGGAATTGGGGAGGGGCTCCCCCTTTAGGCCGGTATGGGCTTTGGCGCACAGCGATCAATGCACTTGCGGCTTCAGTCGATGAGGCCGCATTGGGGGGCCCGGTCGAGGGTGACCTCGAACAGGCGGGTGGTGGCGGCGTCGATCATCATGCCCTTGTAGCTGGCCGCGCCCTGGCCCTCAGCCTCGGCGGCCCGCATCGCTTCCACCACTCCTTGGGCCTCGGCGATCTCGGCGGGGCTGGGGGCGAACACCCGGTTGGCGATCTCGATCTGGCTGGGGTGGATGCACCACTTGCCCACCCCGCCCAGCATGGAGAAGGTGGCCGCGCTCTTCTCGTAGCCGCCGGGGTTGGCGATGTTGGCATATGGGCCGTCGATGGCGTCGATGCCCGCGGCCCGGCAGGCCACGATCATGCGGGTGCGGGCGTAGTGCCACACATCGCCGGGGTAGCGCAGGGCGGCGTCTCCGTCGGTCACCCCGATGTGGCCGAGGCGCATACCCGGCAGCCGGGAGGCCTTCTTGGGGTTCTGGCATCCCCAGGTGAGCAACCACGCCAAGGCCGCCCTGATGGAGGAGCTCTGCTCGCCCACTTCCCCGCTGCCCTACGTGAAGGAGGTGTCGCAGGTGTACGCCTCGGGCTGGCCTCCCTCGTTCTGGGGCGACCTGTACTACTACCTGGCCGACTTCGACATCCGCGGCCGCGTCGGCGAAGAGGGCGGCTGGCTCATGGCCACCGGCTCTGAACACTCGGTGGGCGTCCCCCACACCCACGCCGGGGCCTACACCGCATCAAAGCACGCCGTGTTGGCCCTGTGTGACGTGCTCCGAGGCGAGCTGCCCGCTCATGTGGGCATCAGCGTGGTGTGCCCCGGCCTCACCTCCAGCCGGCTGTGGGAGGCAACCCGGCACCGCCCCGGCCAATACGGAGGCGCCGCCGAAAGCGATCCGGCCTCGGGGATGCTCATGGAGCAAAAGGGCATGAGCGCCGCCACCGTCGCCCAGAGAGCCTTCGACGGTATCGCCGCAGGCCGCTTCTTGATCCCCACCCACTACCACGTTCGGCGCTACGCCCAGAAGCGGGCCGAAGAGATGGCCGAGGCGTTCGAGCTCCTCGCCGAGATCGACACCACCGACTACGACCTCGCCACCGTCGTCGCCCAATTCCGGTCGGAGGCCGCGGGTTAGCCAGCGCCGGGCGGTGGCCGGACTTGGCCGCCCTCATCGCTTCGATAGGTTGGCCGCGTGTCTGGGACTGCCGGGCATCCCGCGCCGGATCGAGGCGGCAAGCCGTGGTGGCTGCGCATGGTCGAAGCCGACGGCTCGGTGACCGCCACCGTGAAGTCGGGAACCGGCTACACCGTCGGTTCGGCGTCGGTGAATGTCGCGGACGACGACGATCCGCCGCCCGGCGGCACGCTGACGGTGTCGGTCGCGAATCCCGAAGAGAGCGCAGGCCGGGCCGAGTTCCTCGAGTTCACGGTTTCAGCCAGCGAAGCCGCCCAGCAGGAGGTCACCGTCTCGTACACGCTGAGCACCATCCGTCTGGCGCCCAGATTGGACTACTGCCTCATCGCCTCGGGGGAGCAGCCCGACGATGACTTCAATTGCAAGGATCTTCCCCGTGATCATGCCAGCAACAGCGGGGAGGTGACGATCGCCGCCGGTGAGGACAGCGCGACCATCTTCATCTGGATCGACCGGCGCGCGTGGGTAAGCGCCGGCTCACAGGCCCACATCTCCCTCAGAGAAGTGGACGGGGCCAAAGAGATAACCCGAGCCAACGCATACGGCCGCGTCACCGAATAGGCGATTCAACCCGGGAGAAAGCGTGGCAAGGCCACCACTATCACTGATCACCGTCACCCTCACCACCGTCGACGGCGCCAAAGCCATCGAGAAACGCTGGGCCAGCGGCACCACCCGCAGCTGATTCGCAGCTCGTAGCAGCCGGCGATGTCGGTGGCCACCAGGACCCAGTCGCTGCCAGTCGCGTTGTGAGCGCTCGTCTGCCGATCGCACTGATCAGCCCGCGGGACAGGGTGACACTGCGTCGCTGTCTGCGTGAAGCTCCTCCTCGACGCGAACCTGTCCCCACAGGTTGCCGGAGTGCTACGAGCCAGCGGCCACGAGACCCTGAATGTCGGCGATGTGAACATGCTCGCGGCAACCGACGAGACCATTCTTGAGTGGGCTAAGGT
>JAPPKI010000287.1 GCA_028820035.1 bacterium
ACGGAGTGGCCACCGCCGCGGGCTGCCAGCTGGTGGCGGCCTGCGATCTGGCGGTGGCCTCCACTGACTCGACTTTCGCCACGCCCGGAGTGCGCATCGGGCTGTTCTGCTCCACCCCGATGGTGCCCATTTCCCGGGCAGTTGGGCGCAAGCGGGCCATGGAGATGCTGCTCACCGGCGAGCCCATCGACGCGGCCACCGCGGCCGAATGGGGGCTGGTCAACCGGGTTGTTCCCCCCGACCAGTTGCGAGCGGCCACAAACGAGTTGGCCGCCCAGATCACCAGGTTCAGCGACCACACCATCGCCATCGGCAAACAGGCCTTTTACCGCCAACTCGACTGCGGCGAGCCCGAAGCCTATGAGTTGACCCGTGAGGTGATGGCGGCCAACGCCGCCACCGACGACGCCCAGGAGGGCATCGACGCCTTCTTGACCAAGCGCTCCCCATCGTGGTCGGGCCGCCAGGGCAGCTAACTTCCCGCCTATGGGAACCGTCTTTGCCACCGTCGATGATCTACCCGCTGCCGTTGGCCAGCACTTGGGGTGGAGCGACTGGATGGAGATTACCCAAGAACGGGTAAACCAGTTCGCCGACGCCACCGGAGACCACCAGTGGATCCACATCGACCCCGAGCGGGCCGCGACTGAGAGCCCCTACGGGGCCACCATCGCCCACGGTTACCTCACGCTGTCGCTGACCAACATGTTCCTGCCCAGCCTGATCACCGTGGAGCAGATCTCCATGGGCATCAATTACGGGGTCAACAAGGTGCGGTTCCCCGCACCCGTCCCAGTGGGATCACGCGTTCGGGTGGGTGCAGAGCTCAGCTCGGTCGACGAGATCAACGGCGGTGTGCAGGCTGTCATCACCATCACCGTCGAAGTCGAGGGCAGTCCGAAACCAGCCTGCGTGGTGGAGAGCCTCACCCGCTACATGCGCTGAGCGATTCTGGATTGGGCCGGTAGAGTTAGTCGGCGATGGCAAAGCGCAAGCGGTCGCGAGTGGCGACTCTGGAGCGGGTGCCGGTTTCTGACCCGCCAGTGAGACCGGGGCTCATCGGTCCTCGCCGTCGGGTGCCCAGCCACATCGAGCGGCCCCCGTACGCCCGCTCGGGGGAGCCCGGTCACCCCAAGTCCTCTGCGGTGCGCAGCGCTGCCGAGATCGAGGCGATGCGCAAGGCCGGACAAATGGCTGCGGAAGTGCTGCTCTTTGCCGGAGAATTGGTGGCCCCTGGGGTGACCACCGACAGCATCGACTCCCAAGTCCACGAGGAGATCGTGCGCCGGGGGGCCTATCCCAGCCCGCTTAACTACCGGGGCTATCCCAAGTCGGTGTGTACGTCGATCAACGAGGTCATCTGCCACGGCATCCCCGATAGCCGGGCGCTGGCCGACGGCGACATCGTCAACATCGACATCACCGTGTTCCTCGACGGGGTGCACGGCGACACATCGGTCACGTTTGAGGTAGGCGACGTGGACGATCACTCCCGCCTCTTGGTGCGAGAAACCCGGGCTGCCATGTATTTAGGCATCGAAGCGGTCAAGGACGGCGCGCCGGTCAGCGCCATCGGAAAAGCCATCGAGTCCCATGCCCGACTCCACCGGCTAGGGGTGGTGCGGGAGTTCATCGGCCACGGGGTGGGCACCGAGTTCCACGCCGGGCTTCAGATCCCCCATTACTACGACCGCTCCCATTCCACCCCGCTGGAGACCGGAATGACCTTCACCATCGAGCCCATGCTCACCTTGGGCTCTCCCAGTCTGTATCTGTGGGACGACCAGTGGACTGCGGTGACCGCCGACCAGCGCCGCAGCGCGCAATTCGAGCACACCCTGCTGTGTACTGACAGCGGTGCTGAGATTCTGACTCGCACCCCCGCCGGGGAGGGTGCTGCCGAGGTATACGCCAAAGATTGATCAACCCCGGTATTCGCTGAGCGGGCTTGTTCTTGCCAAGATTGGGCCATGGCACTTCCCGTTGAAGACATCCTGGCCATCCAGAAGCTGGCCGCCGACTACAACCACCTGATCGACAGCGGTTCTGCTGAGGCATGGGCCCAGCTATTCGTACCCGACGGCACACTGGAATTCGGCATGCCCGAAGGGGTGAAGGGACACGAGGACTTGGCCGCGTTCGCGGCGACGATCAATCCGGCTACCCGCCATGTGATCAGCAATCTGTCCATCGATGGGGAAGGCGAGGAAGCGGTGGCTTCGGTGTACTTGGAGGTGTACTACACCGCTCCTCCCGGCCAGCCGCGAGGGCTGGCCATCACCGGCGTGTACCGCGACCAGCTGCGCAAAGAGGATGGGCGGTGGCGCTACGTGTCCCGCCAGATGGTGCCCGACTTGGGCGAATGGGCGCCCGCCCCTGAAACCGTACCTGGGCTCTGATTAGTCCCAATACCAGGCCAAGCCGCGCACGCCAGTGCCGGAGTTGATCATCATCGCCTGGCCGAATTGACTGATGAAGGAGTCGGCGGGCTGCACTTCGGCGGTGACGGAATCGAGCAGTTCTACGGCCCGCTCGGGAACCTCGGCGTGGAGGCTGACCAGGTGCAGTTGGGCGTCGCCGTCTGTAGGACGGGTGCGTCGCCATAGGTTCAAGAGGCGCTGGTGGGCCGCTTCATCGCTGAGCGCGGGACGAAGCCTGCGGATCACTGCATTGTGGATGTCGAACATGGGGCGCAGCCCGATCAAGTTCCCGGCCCGGCCGGCCAAGCCGGGGACGCGGCCACTGCGGATCAGCTGGTCGAGGTTGCCCAGCGCCCCCACCAGCTTGACCCGGCCGGCTACCCGCTCGGTCCTCGCTACCACCTCGTCCAGCGACGCGCCCTCCCGGGCGGCACGGGCCGCGGCTACAGCTACCAGCGCCTGGCCTCCAGCGGCAGTTCGGCTGTCTACCACTGCCACTGGGCCGGCTGCGCTCTTGGAGGCCAGAACCGCTGATTGATTGGTGATGCTCAGGGTGGACG
>JAPPKI010000131.1 GCA_028820035.1 bacterium
GTGCCATACCGAGTCGACCGTGGAGTAGCGGCCCTGGTACTGGGAGGGCGCCCAATAGCGGAGGATCTCCTCCACGGCGTTTCCTATGACGGGGGGGTCGTCCAGCACCTTGGCCCACTGGTCGGGATGGCGGTGGAACAGCACCACGGCATTGCCCACCAGCTTGGTGACCGTCTCCGACCCGGCGGCGGCCAACAACGTTCCGAACCCGGCGATCTCGGCGTCGTCGAGGTGAGTCATGCTTCCGTCGTTGGTCTCCACTTCGGCCTCGATCAGGGCAGTCAGCATGTCGTTAGCCGGTTCGGCCCGCTTCTGTTGGGATAGCTGGAACAGGTACATGCCCTGGGCCATGCCCGCCTCGGCGGCGGCCTGGCTGCCCATGGCCGAGCCCTCCTCGCGATGGAGCATCTCGTCGGTCCAGTGCCTGATCTGCTGGCGGTCTTCGGCGGGCACGCCCAAGATGGTGGAGATGATCTCGACGGGAAACGGGGCGGCGAACTCCTCGAGGATGTCGAACTGGCGCCGGCCCATGAGCGGGTCGAGATAGCCGCTGATGATCTTTCGCACCAGCGCCTCGTAGTTGCCGATGGAGCGGGGGGTGAACGAGCGGGACACCAGCTTGCGATAGCGAGTGTGCTCAGGGGGGTCCATGGAGATGATCGACCCCATGTCTGAGGGCTCACCCGACGAAAGCTGCTCGTAAGTCTGACCGTGGGTGGAAGTGAAGGTCTCGAAGTCGCGATGGGCGGTCACCACGTCGTCGAAGCGGCTCAGGGCGTAGAAGTCGTACTGCTCGCTGTAGTAGCAGGGAGCGTGTTCCCGCAGGTCGGCATAGGTGTCGTAGGGATCGTCGAAGAAGTCCCGGCTGAACGGATCAAACTCAACGGTCTTCGTGCTCATGGGCCCAATTATTGACTATCGACCGCCGGTGTCAAACAGGGCGGTGCCGATGGCTTCGGCGGCTTCTTCGGTGGGGCCCTGCCAGGCGATGGCGCCGTGGTCCAGCAAGACGGCCCGGTCGCACAGGGCCAAGGCGTGGCCCATGTGCTGCTCGACGATGAGCAGCGAGGTGCCGGTGTCGCGGATGCGGCCCAGCACGGCGTACACCTCGTCGGTGACGATGGGGGCCAGGCCCAAAGACAGCTCGTCGGCGATGAGTAGCCGGGGGCTCTCCACCAGCACCCGGGCCATGGCCAGCATGCGCTGCTCGCCGCCCGACAGGGTGCCGGCGATCTGGCGGCGGCGCTGGGCGATGGGGGGGAACAGCTCGAAGGCCCGGTCTAGGGCATCGCGCACGCCGGAGCGGTCGTGGGTGCGGGAGAAGGCCAGGGTGAGGTTCTCCTCCACCGTGAAGTCGGAGAAGACCGCTCGGCCTTCGGGCACATGGACGACCCCGGCTTTGGCGTAGCGATGGGCCCGCACTTTGGTGAAGTCGTTGCCGTCTACCATCACCTCGCCCTCGGTGGGCCCCACCAGGCCGCTGGCCACTCGAGCCACGGTGGTCTTGCCCGCGCCGTTCCGGCCCAACAGGGCGACGGTCTCGCCCTCTCCCACCGTGAGGGACACGTCGAACAGGGCTCGGAACGGCCCGTAGGCGGCATTCACGTGGCGCAGTTCCAGCACCGGGATGTCGAGCGGGGCGGGGGTGGCCGCAGGGGCGGTGTCGGTCCCAGCGGAGGCGTTCATTGTGCGCCCGCCACAAAGTCGCCCAGGTAGGCGGCCCGCACCTCGGGGTCGCGCATCACATCGGGGGTGGGACCGTGGGTTATGAGCTTCCCGAAGTCGAGCACATAGGTGCGCTCGGTGAACGAGGCCACCAACTCCACGTCGTGCTCCACCAGCAGCATGCCGAAACCCTGTTCGGATTGGATGCGGGCCAGGGTTTCGGCCAACGCGGTGGTCTCAGCCCGGTCGAGGCCCGAGGAGGGCTCGTCGAGCAGCACCACCCGGGGTTGGGTCATGAGCGCCCGGGCCACTTCCACCAGACGGCTCTGGCCCAGGCTGAGGGCCTCGATGGGCTCGTCGCCCATGCCGCCCAGCCCGAGGCTCTCCAACAGGGCGTCGCAGCGCTCGATCTCGGCGGGCTTGGGCAGGCCCAGGCCGATCACGTCTTTCCACAGGGCGCCGGTGCCGCTGCGGATGCGGTGGGCGAAGAGCAAGTGATCTCGCACCGACGAGCCGCTGAACAGCTCCACCCGCTGGAAGGTGCGGCCAATGCCGAGGCGGGCTCGGCGGTAGACCGGCAGGCGGGTGATGTTCTGGCCGTCGAAGCTCACCGAACCGGCGTCGGGGCGCAGCAGGCCAAGCAGGCAGTTGAACAGGGTGGTCTTGCCCGCGCCGTTGGGGCCGATGAGCCCCACTCGCTCCCCCGCGTCGAGTGCGATGTGTACGTCGTCGACCGCGGTGATGCCGGCGAACCGCTTGGTGATGCCGTCGGCCACCAGCAGGCTCATGGCCCATCCCCTGTCTCGCTTGCGGCATCGACTTCTGGCCCGGCAGCGGCTGCGGCCACGGCGGGCTGACGGCGCCCGAAGGCCCGCTGCATCAAGGCCTGCGAGCGGCGTTTGCCGTGCTCAAGGAGGCCCTCGGGATGACGGGCGAAGGAGATGGCGGCGAAGCCGAACAGCACGTACCGCCACGCCCCGTGCAGGCCCAGCCAGCGGTCGAGTATCAGCTCGGGGAAGATCACGAAGGCCACCCCGGCTTGGATGCCCCCCTCCACGGTGCGGGCGCCCAGCACGACCACGATCACCAACCAGAACAATCCCGCCTGGGGGTCGTAGTTGGCCTCGTAGCTGACCTGCTTCTCTTCCATGGCCAACAGCCCTCCGCCGATAGCGGCGATGGCGGCTGACACCGAGAACACAATCACCCGGGATCGCCAGGAGATCACCCCGATGGACTCGGCCGCGGTCTCCGAGCCCCGCAGGGCGCGCAGGGCCATGCCGGTGCTGGACTCGCGGATGAGGATCACCAGAA
>JAPPKI010000051.1 GCA_028820035.1 bacterium
GTCAAAGTGTAGATCTCCGGGTGCTCGCTTTGTTATAACATCCGCGGACGGCACCAAGCTGGACCGCCACGGAGGGGTCGTCGTCGGCTGGCAGTACATGCTCAAGCTTGACCACCTCGCCGCTGACAAACTCAGCCACCGCGAGACCGCTCCCGCGAGCCCAATCGACCGCCAGCCTTCGCGGGGATCCAAATACGACGGGGGCATTCTCCGGGGCGGCGCCAAGCGGTGCGGAGAGATGGAGCTTTGGGCGCTGCGCGCCAGGGGAGCGCTCGCGTTTGTCGCGGAGACCTTGGCGGCGCGAAGCGGTTTCCGCGGACCTGGCAACCCCACGCTGGAGAGCGTAGAGGCCCACCTACGTGTTGGATGCCTGGGAATCAAGCATCCAACAGGCGAGATCCAACTGCTTGACGGCCGAGACACGAAGCCCCTGCCCAAAGAGGCATTGAAGGATATTTCCGACCCCAAGGTGTACGGGTTCACCCCAACTGGAAGCAACGAGGACCTGCTCTACCGAAGTGACATTCATGGCGATCCGCACGCGGTGGTGTGCTGGTGCGGCAGCACGACTCGGCCAGAGGTCCGCTGCGGCGAATGCCTCGCTGTCGCGCGCCCTGGGGCCGAAAGATCACGAGTCCAATTCCATGTTGAGCTGCCTGTGCCAGTCCCGCATCCCTGGTTCCCCCGCAGAGACACCTCAGCCCCTGAGCTTAACGTCTTGCCGATCTTGCCTCCCGCTTATCGCGTCCTCGGCTATGAAAGACTCGATGCCCGCTACAAGCGCCTGATCCGGCTCTGCGCTCTTGGCCCAAGTGCGGTCAATCCAGACGCAATCCAGGGCGAAGTAAACGCGATCCTCGGCACTGTCAAAGACTCGCCCTCCGCTGGGACTATCGCCGGGCGGCTTAGCGGGAAGTACGGCCTCATTCGGAGGGGACTGCGAGGGCGGCGCAACAACCAGGTGGCCCGGAGCGTGATCGCGCCCTGCACCGAGCTGGGACTCGAGGAGATCGGCTTGCCGCACTCGACCATAGAGGAGCTCAGGCTCGACTGCGGCGACGTAGTAGTCGTGAACCGCCAACCGACGCTGCGGCCGACGAACGTCGTCGCTCTCAAGGTGCGGAGCGCCAATGGCGACCGGTTCGCACTCCACCCCTTGATGTCCAAGCAGTTGGCCGGCGACTTCGATGGTGACGAAGTCACCGTGCATCGGCCTGATTCCTGCTACGCGGCTCGCCAGTGCTGGACCACGATGCGCCCAACGTCCGAACTGCTTAACGACGGCGACGGGTCGCCGATCCTGGAGGCGGATCTGGACTTTTCGCTCGGGCTACTGCTGCTCTCGGCTACGAGTACCGGTCGAGACAGGATCAGCACCATCGTTGGCGACGAGACAATCGTCGAGGCATTAGGAGACCGCTGGTCGCGTGAACTGACCCCCGCGGACGCAACCAAGATGCTGCAAGCTCTCTATCGACGCCTCGGCGAGGCAGCAGCAAAGCCCACCGAGGATCTGTTCGCCGCAGCAGCAGAAGCTTGCGTGGGGTGGTCGACCTCGCTGCTGGACGAAGGATTTCGGAACTCCGGTTCACGCTCCCGAAGCATAGGATGGCTAGGTGAAGCGATTGCGGCTGGCGTTGCCGGAAGTGATGGCGGCCTCAACCAGCTTCTGGTCAAGCGGGGACCCCTACCCACGTTCGTTCCCTACGAGCCCACCGCCGACATTCCCTCATGCTTCCTCGACGGTTTGGAAAACCACGAACTATTTGCAACTACATCGGCGGCTCTTGCCACGCTCGCGCAAAAGAAGCTGGTGACCCCTCGTGCCGGAAACCTAACCAAGCTGGTGGCCGACGCCCTGGTCGATTTCAGGGTGACCAAAGGCGACTGTGGAAACTCAGACCCCTCCCGCACGGTTCTGCAATGCCGAGTCGAACACGGCTGCTGTGCCGCCTGTGTGGGGGAGCTGCCGTCCGGGCGAATAGTCTCAGTGGGTGAGAGCATCGGCCTGAGAGCCGCACTGCTCGTGGGGGAGAGATGCACGCAGCAGGCCATGAAAACATTCCACGGCGGAGGGACCGGCACTGCCGTAGGAGGAGTGGTGAATGAACTCGAGGCATCCTTCGGAGCCCGAGTAAATCACCCTGTAAATGGCCGCATCTCGTTCTCGCAGGCATTCAAGAAGCCCACCAGGGGCACCACAGACGATACGGGATCCTCCGATGGCAGTATTCTGTTCCAACCCCCTGAGACCATCGAGGAGAATCTTGCCATACTGAGCGAGGAGACCTTTTATGCCCTCAAAGAGACTGTCAACAGGTCGCTGATCGATGTCGTGCTGAAGGGGCTAAAGGACGCGGCATACGCGCACAATACTTATAAACCACTGCGCCTTGCAGGACGCAGGGGGCATCCGCTGCTCGATGCCTCCATCGACGGCAACTTAGCGACGATCATCGACGCCGTCGGCAAACCAGGCTCTGAGATTGACGGACCTCAAGGCGACGAACTTTACCTCGGCGAGGGCAACTATTCCGTCGCGAGGCAACTCGACGACCTCGACTGTCAACCACCGGTCGCAGACTGATGAACCCCCGCACTTTGGCCAGTTCCTCTGCCGCGCCACGCGCTCAACCCGACAGCCGGGGTCAGCCAACACCGGAGTCTTCCGCCACATATCGGCTGGCGCGGACGCTCGTTGCGCAAGCCCATGCCGACCACGAATACGAATCGGAAACCTATGACGCCGATTTTGAGTTTGACGAGGACTTCAGCGAGGGCTGGCCGGATAGCTGGGAAGACACCGAATCGGACCCCGCCTCACCCTACGGCGACGTCCCTCCGCAGGGCACTTTCCCTTTCGCGCCCCCGCAGCCTGTCCTTACGTTCTTTGGAGACTCTTCGTCGGCGCGCAGTTTGAAGTTCGAGATTGAGCCCCCGATACCCTGGCTGGAACGACTGGCTGAGGACTGGAGCCC
>JAPPKI010000069.1 GCA_028820035.1 bacterium
GTCACCTACAACTACGGCTACACCTGGAACTACGTGCTGCCGGCCACCTACTTCACCGCCCTGATGCTGGATGTGATCTGAGCCACCGGGCGATACCGACGAGATTCGCTCATGACCTCTCTGTCTCTGCTTGGTTCCACCGGCTCGATCGGAGTCCAGACGCTGGATGTGGTGCGGGCCGAGCCCGGCGCCTGGGACGTAGTGGCATTGGGTGCCGGCCGCTCGGTCGACCAGTTGGTGGCCCAAGCCCAGGAGTTTCAACCCCGATTGGTGGTGGTGGGCGACTTCGAACGGGTGCCTGAGGTTCAAGAGGCGCTGCCGGGGATTTCCGTGGCGAGCGGTGCTTCTGCCCTGGCCGAAGCGGCCGCGATGGGAGAAGTGGTAGTGAACGGGGTTGTCGGATTCGCCGGTTTGCCGGTGACTCTGGCCGCCCTCGAGGCGGGCCGGCGCTTGGCTCTGGCCAACAAAGAGTCGCTGATTGCCGCCGGCCCAGTTGTCCAGAGGGCCCGCCAGACTCCGGGCGCCGAACTGCTTCCGGTGGACAGCGAGCACTGCGCTGTCCACCAGTGTTTACGGGCCAACGATGTGTTCACCTCCGACACGGGAATGGTCTCTGAAACGGGAATGAAACGCGTGCACCGCATCGTGCTCACCGCCAGCGGCGGACCTTTCAGGGGTCGCAGTCGCAGTGAGTTGGCCGATGTGACGGTGGAGCACGCATTGGCCCATCCCACATGGAGCATGGGGCCCAAGATCACGGTGGACTCCTCTACGCTGATGAACAAGGGCTTGGAGGTGATCGAGGCCAACGAGCTGTTCGGATTGGGCTACGACCGCATCGAGGTCGTCGTCCACCCTCAGTCGGTGGTCCACTCGATGGTGGAGTACACCGATGGCGCCACCATCGCCCAGCTCTCGCTGCCCGATATGCGGTTGTGCATCGGCTATGCCATCGCCTACCCCGACCGCATCGCCACCCCGTTTGGCCGCATCGATTGGGCCGAGCTGCGCCGGCTGGACTTCGAGCCCCCTGATACCGAGGCATTTCCCTGCCTGAATCTGGCCTACGTCGCCGGGCGCATGGGCGAGACCGCACCTGCGTTGCTGAATGCGGCCAACGAGGTGGCCGTGCAGGCTTTTCTCGATCAGCGGATACGATGGACGGCAATTCCCGAGGTTTTGGAGACGGTCTTAGGCGACCACGACGGCACTGAGGCCGACTCCCTGGAGGCGGTCATGGAGATCGACGGCAAAGCCCGAGCCGCGGCCGAGCACGTTGTCGTCCGCCAGTTCGACCGCAGCTAGGCGATGGGCTTTCATTTGCCTGGCTCCCGGCGGGGCGGCCAGTCTGGGCCGTCTCCACTCGCCACCTTGAAGGCGTCTCGCGAGAGTTGGCAGGACCCCGGCCGAGGCCATCAGCGTGGCCGCACGATTCTCGCCACCTTGAAGGCGTCTCGCGAGAGTTGGCAGGGGTTGGTGCTGGTTGCGGGATTGCTCGCGGTTGTGTCGGCGATTTGGGGTGTCCCAATGCTGGTGGCGCTGCTGCTCATTCTCCTCATGCTGTTTCCTTCACGAAATGGGGCACTACCTGACGGCGCGATGGGCGGGCATGAAGGTCACCGAGTTCTTCCTGGGATTCGGGCCCCGGCTCTGGTCGTTCCGTCGGGGGGAGACAGTCTTCGGCCTTAAGGCGATTCCGTTTGGGGCGTATGTCCGGATTATCGGGATGAACAACCTTGAGGAAGTTCCTCCTGCTGAAGAGTTCCGAACATACCGAAGCAAGCCCTATTGGCGACGAATGTCTGTGGCAGTGGCGGGCTCGACCATGCACTTTCTGCTGGCCCTGGTGCTGCTCTTCACCTTTCTCGTGATTGGCGGGAGGACAGAGAGCGTTCCCTCTTCGGATTGGACTGTGACCCAGGTAGCCAACAATTCACCTGCCGTGGAAGCCGGATTGCAGCCCGGCGATCGGATCGTGTCGGTGAATGGGGATTCAGTAGTCACCATGGACGACTTGGTGGTGGTTCTACCCGAGCCGGGGACGCCGGTCAGCCTCGGCATTCTTCGAGATGGCGATCTCCTCACCCGCTCGCTGACACTCGGTACCCATCCTTTCGATGCAGATCGGGGCTACTTGGGGGTCCGTTCTTCGAACGCCCGGGAAAGCCGGCCGATAGAGGTCGGGTTTGTCGAGGCCGTTCCCGAGTCCCTGGAGGAATTCGGCTTCCTGACCAAGGAGTCCGCCATTGCCATCGGGAAGCTCTTCTCACCCGGTGGACTCAGCGGTTTCTTCCAAAGGGTTACCGAGGAGCCTGCAAGCCAAGAAGTCTCCTCGGTGAGCGGAGGGACGTTCTCCAGTACCGCAGTGGAAGATGAAGAACGAGTGATCTCCATCCTCGGAATACTCAGGATTTTTGCCGACTTCATTTCCGACATCACCGAGAATTACGGCAGCCTGCTGCTGCTTTTCGCCCTGGTGAACATCTTTATAGGGGTCTTCAACATGATCCCGCTCCTTCCCTTTGATGGCGGCCACGTGGCGATCGCCACCTATGAGCGCCTTCGCTCTCGCCGAGGCCGCCGCTATACCGCCGACGTGTCCAAGATGATCCCCGTCGCCTACGCGGTGGTGGTGGTCCTGCTCTTCGTGGGCCTCGGGGCGCTCTATCTCGATGCCTCCGATCCGGTGCGGCTTCCGAGTTGAGTAGTGGGATGATCACGGGCAATTGCGGATACCGCGTGCCGGGCGTGTCAAGCTGAGGGCATGGAAGTCGAGGCCGCTTTCGAGCGACGCCCCACCCGTCGGATCCATGTGGGGGATGTGGCCGTCGGCGGTGGCGCGCCCATCACTGTCCAGTCCATGACCACCACCCGCACCGCTGATGTGGATGGCACCCTTCAGCAGATATACGCCCTGGCCGCGGCTGGCGGCGCGGCGGACTGAAAGGCAGGAGGCGGCGCCGTTTGTGC
>JAPPKI010000079.1 GCA_028820035.1 bacterium
GATGTTGAGGGGGACATCGCCGAAGCCCCGGCCCTCGAGGCGGATGTGGGCCCACTTCCGGTCTTCCAGCCAGGGGACGTGGTCGCTTGGGCCGATGTGGACATCATCGGCGGCGATGCCATTGTCGAGCTGGCTGGTAACCGACTGGGTCTTGGAGATCTTCTTGGACACCAGCCGAGATCGCTCCAACATGTTCATGAAGTCCATGTTGCCGCCGAAGTTGAGCTGATAGGTGCGGTCCAGTTCCACGCCCCGGTCCTCGTAGAGTCGGGCCAAGGTTCGGTGCACGATGGTGGCGCCCACTTGGCTCTTGATGTCGTCGCCCACCACCGGGACACCGGCGTCGGTGAAGCGCTGGGCCCATTCCGGATCGGAGGCGATGAACACCGGGATGGCGTTCACAAAGGCCACACCGGCCTCTAGGCAGCACTCGGCGTAGTAGCGCTGAGCCTCCTCGGAGCCCACCGGCAGATAGGAGATGAGCACGTCGGCCCCGGACTCCCGCAGCGCCTCAGCCACATTGATCGGCTCCGCTGGGGATTCCTCGCACTGGGTGCGGTAGAACTCGCCGAACCCGTCCAGGGTGGGGGCCCGCTGCACCCGCACGCCCAGATCGGGCACATCGCAGAACTGCACGGTGTTGTTGGGGGCGGCGCTGATGGCCTTGCCCAGATCCAGCCCGACCTTGGAGGCGTCCACGTCGAAAGCGGCCACGGGCACCACGTCGTTGATGTGATAGCCCCCCAGCACCACGTGCATGAGGCCGGGGACCTGGTCGTCGGGCTCGGCGTCGGCGTAGTAATGCAGGCCCTGCACCAGGGAGCTGGCGCAGTTGCCGACACCGGCGATTGCGATGCGGATGGGATTGCTCATCGTGGTTGCCCTCCTTGGGCGAAGAAGTTTCGATCAGCGCTGATCATGGATCGGTGGGTTCAGGACTCGGCCGGTTGTTGCGCTCGTCGGCAATCAGCTGATCGAGCCAAACCAAGTCGTGGTCTCGGCGCTCCTGGTCCCGTTGGAACAGGGAGCGCACATAGGGATCGTTGGAGTGCACAGGATCGCGGCGGGCCATGGCTTGCAGGCTGACCAAGTGAGCCCGGCGCAGCTCGAACAGTGCCAGGCGCCGGTCGGGGGGAAGGAAGCGGCAGAAGGCCAACTGCAATCGGAAGCGCCGCTCGTTGTTGGCGTCTTCTTGCAATAGCTCCAGTAGGTGGTCTTCGCCGGCCTCGGTGATTTGGTACACCTTGCGGGTTCGGCCTGATTTCGACCGCGTGCTGCGTTTCCGGCTGCGACGGGGATTCTCCTCAGAAGCCTGCTCATCGGTCACGAGCTCGGGGGCCACGGCGGTGGAGCTCACCCAGCCCCGGCGTTCCAAGCGGGCCAAGGCGGGGTAAAGGGCGCCGTAGGAGTTGGCGTATCCGCCGACCAGCGACTTGAGGCGCTTGTTCAGCTCATAGCCGTGGAGGTCGCCCTCCTTGAGCAGGCCAAGCACCGCGAGGTCCAACATTGGACCGCGATTATATCGATTCGCTATATCAGGTCAACTCGTTGGTGCGCGATAGAAGTGAGCCCTCAGCCAAATAGGGAAACCGACAGGTCTTCTGGGCCGCGGATTGATCGGGGATCGTGGGGGTCGGGATTGGCGTTGGGCACGGTTACGGAGTGGTCAGTGATGTAGTTGCGTTGGTCGATGGCCCATTTGCCGTCTCTACGAGACCACTGGTCGACGTAGCGCCCTCGGCTGAAGATATCGGCCGTTTCGGGACCATCGCCGAAGGGCAGGGTTCGCAGCGCCACGGTCACATAGGCCTCGCTCACTGCTCGATCCCCGTCCACTTGGATCAACACGTTGGTGATCTGATGGGAATGGGTGGACATTCCGGCGTGAGCGGTCCAGACCCAGTCCACGAATTCGTGGCCGGTGCCCTGGAAGATGTCCTCGCCGTAGTCGGCGGTTCCATCGGGATGCCACACCTCGTAGGCCGCCGGCATGTCCATACGGTCGAGGGCCCGGCAATAGCCGTAGATCACCTCGGTGATGGCCTGCTTGGCCACCATGGTTTCAAGAACATCCGCGCTGATGGGGTCAGTCATAAGCCCATTCTCTATCGTTTCGCTCATGTCAGACCTCATCATCCGCGGCGGCAATCTGATAGACGGAACCGGAAACCCGGCCCGACCCGCCGATGTTCGCATCAACGGAGGCGTCATCACCGAGGTGGGCCCGAGTCTGGCCCCCGACGGCGAGAGCGAGATGGATGCCGCCGGCTGCTACGTATCCCCCGGGTTCATCGACTCCCACACCCACTTGGACCCGTCTATGTTCTGGGACCGGGGGTGCGACCCCATGCCCCAGCACGGGGTGACCACCGCGCTGATAGGCAACTGCTCGCTGTCGCTGGCCCCGGCCAAGGCAGAGCATCTCGACGAGCTCATCGACGTGTTCTGCTACATCGAGGACATGCCTATCGCCGATTTCGAGTCGGGTATTCCCTGGTCATGGGGGTCGTGGCGCCAATACCGCGACGCCATGAACGAGGGCGGTATCGCCCTGAACATGGCCTCGCTGATCGGCCATTCCATGCTGAGGATCTACGTGATGGGCGATGACGCCTGGACCCGGGAGGCCACCACCGAGGAGATCGCCGCCATGGCCGCCGAGATGGCCGATGCCATGGATGCGGGCTGCTACGGATTCAGCACCTCGTTCTTCGACTTGGACCGCCGCAGCCGCCCGGTGCCCAGCCGGCTGGCCTGCGATGGGGAGCTGAGCGCACTGGCCGACGTACTGGCTGCCGCGGGCCACGGCGTGGTGGAGTTCATCCCCAACCTCACCGGCGAGGATCCCGAAGCCGACATCCGCAGAATGGCCAAGGTGCTCGGACCCCGGGGGGTGACTTCCATCTGGAACGGGGTTTCCCACAGCGACATGGCCCCGCACCGCCCGGACGAGTACATGGCGTTCACCC
>JAPPKI010000278.1 GCA_028820035.1 bacterium
CTGCCCAACTTCACCGCCCCCCGAGTGTTCCTGGTGGTGCTCACCCTCACCGCCGGCACCGCGCTGTTGATGTGGATGGGGGAGCTCATCACCCAAAAAGGCATCGGCAACGGAATGTCGCTGATCATCTTCGCCTCGGTGGTCTCCACCATTCCCAACCAGTTCTCCCTGGTCAAGGCGTCGGAGGGCTGGGGCGCGGTCTTCGTGATCGCCCTCATGTACCTGGCCTTGCTAGTGGCCATTGTGTTCGTGGAAAACGGCCAACGGCAGATCCCGGTGCAATTCGCCAAGCGGGTGGTGGGCCGTCGCATGGCCGGCGGCCAAAGCACCTACATCCCGCTGAAGGTGAACCAGTCGGGCGTGATCCCCATCATTTTTGCCAGCTCGGTTCTGTATCTGCCCATCCTGCTGTCGGCAGTGCTGCCGTCTGACTCCAACCCCGACCACAACACCTGGGGGGAGAGCGTCCAAAGCTGGGTAAACACCCACTTGGGCGACCCAGCCGACACGGTGTACTTGATCATCTTCGCCCTGATGATCGTGGGATTCGCGTACTTCTACACTGCCATCACCTTCGATCCGGTCAAACAGGCCGATCAGATCCGCAAGCAGGGCGGGTTCATCCCCGGCATCCGACCCGGTCGCCAAACCGAGCGCTATCTGGGCCGCATCCTGTCTCGCATCACACTGCCCGGAGCGCTGTTCATCGCCGCGGTGGCCGTCATCCCCGCCATCGCCCTCTCCCAGTACATCCCCAGCCAGAGCGCAACGGCCTACAGCTTCAGCGGCATCTCGGTGCTCATTGCGGTGGGTGTGGCCCTCGAGACCATGAAGCAGATCGACAGCCAGCTCATGATGAGAAATTACGAGGGCTTCTTGAAGTAATGCCGTTGGTGCTGGTCATCTTGGGCCGCCAGGGATCGGGCAAGGGAACCCAGGCTGCGCTCCTAGCTGAACGCTATGGGGTGATCCACATCTCCACTGGCGACATGCTGCGGGCCGCAGTAGCCGCGGGCACCGAGTTGGGGCTGCGGGCCAAGGCGGTGATGGACGCCGGCGACCTTGTGGGCGACGACATCATGATCGGGATCGTGGATGAGCGGCTGTCGAGCGACGACATTCAAGCTCACGGTGTACTGCTGGACGGCTTCCCCCGCACCACCGCTCAGGCCGACGCTCTGGCCGAGATCTTGGGGGGCAGCGGCCCCGACTTGGCCATCAACCTCGACGTTCCCATTGACGAGGTCACGCAGCGAATGCTGGCCCGGGGCCGAGGCGACGACACCACCGAGGCCATCGACCGCCGCCTCGCCCTCTATGAGGCCGAGACTGCTCCCCTGCTGGAATGGTTTGAGGGACGGGAATGCCTCGCGGTCGTCGACGGGCTGGGCACTGAAGACGAAGTGTTCGCCCGCCTCACCAAGGTGATCGACGGACTCTAGCGGTTTGTTCGTGTCGAAATGGCCAGATAGCATAGCTGTTCGGCTCACGTAGTGGGCCGCTATTCGCGCGGTTCGCCGTACCAGCTTGCCAAGACGTCAGGAGAGGTCGCCCTTGGCGAAGAACAAGGAAGACGCCATCATCATGGAAGGGACGGTTACCGAGTCTCTTCCCAATGCCATGTTCCGAGTCGAACTCGAAAACGGGCACAAGGTGCTGACCCACATCTCCGGCAAGATGCGGATGCACTACATCAGAATCCTCCCCGGCGACCGGGTCCAAGTGGAGTTGACTCCCTACGACCTCCAGCGGGGTCGGATCACCTACCGATACAAATGACCGAAAGGACACCGTGAAAGTCCGCCCCAGCGTCAAGAAAATCTGCGACAAGTGCAGAGTCATACGCCGACACGGACGCGTGCGGGTGATCTGCTCCAATCCCCGTCACAAGCAGAGGCAGGGCTGAGCGATGGCCCGTATCGCCGGCGTCGACATCCCCCGGGAGAAGCGCACCGTTGTCTCCCTCACCTACATCTACGGCATTGGGCCGACCCTGGCTCGCCAGGTATGCGTGGAGGCCGGGGTTGACGAGAGCACCCGACTGCGCGACCTCACCGATGAAGAAGTGGCCAAGCTGCGCAACTACATCGAGGGCAATCTGCGAGTGGAAGGCGACCTCCGCCGAGAGACCAGCCAGGATGTCAAGCGCAAGATGGAGATCGGCTGCTACCAAGGGCTGCGCCACCGCCGGGGACTTCCCGTGCGCGGCCAGCGCACCCACACCAACGCTCGCACCCGCAAGGGCCCGAAGAAGACCGTTGCCGGTAAGAAGAAGGTGATGAAGAAGTGAAGCAGGAAAGGAATCGCCGCTAATGGCCAAGCCATCAGCCGGAGGGCGTAGGCCCCGCCGCCGGGAGCGCAAGAACATCTCCTACGGGGTGGCTCACATCAAGAGCTCCTTCAACAACACCATCGTGACCATCGCCGACCAACAGGGAAACGTCATCTCATGGGCCTCGGCCGGAAACGTCGGATTCAAGGGATCCCGCAAGTCCACTCCGTTTGCCGCGCAGATGGCCGCCGAGCAAGCGGGCCGCAAGGCCATGGAGCACGGTATTCGCAAGGTGGACGTGCATGTCCGCGGCCCGGGCTCGGGTCGTGAGACCGCCATCCGCTCGCTCCAGGGGGTGGGCATCGAGATCACTGGCATCAAAGACGTCACCCCCATTCCCCATAACGGCTGCCGCCCGGCAAAGCGGCGGAGGGTTTGACATGTCTCGCTATACCGGTCCGCGATCTCGAGTATCACGTCGCCTCGGGGTGAACGTTTGGGGCACCAAGGGTGAGACCATCGCCCTGGAGCGCCGTCCCTATCCCCCGGGTGAACACGGAAGATCCCGCCGTCGGGGCAACGTGTCGGAATATCTGCTCCAGCTCCAAGAGAAGCAGAAGGCTCGCTACACCTACGGGCTGAACGAGCGCCAGTTCCGCAACATCTTCAAGGAGGCGGCCCGCCACAAGGGCGTCA
>JAPPKI010000304.1 GCA_028820035.1 bacterium
CCAGAGCGGCCATGATGCGCCATTCCCGTCCCATGTCGTGGGCGGTGGCCAGCGCTGATCCAACCGGGGGTCGCCGCAGCGCCCACAGTCGGCCTCCGGAATCAGCCAATCGGAAGGTGAGGTTGGACCCGCCGGCGGCAATCAGGTCGAGGGTGAACGGCGGCTCGCTGTCGGCGATGTTGCCGGTTAGCCAGGCCGTGACCGGCGCTACATCGATTCCAGTGATCTCGGTGCTCGATGACTCTTGCGTGCTCATGACTACCGATTCTTGCTGTCCGATGACTCCACCGCGTCAGTCTGGTCTTCCGCTACGGTCAGTGCCATGTCTCCAACTGCGCTGCTGACTCGCTCCGATTCTTTATCACCGGAGGTTGAAGACCTCGGTGTGGCCTTGGGGTCGCTGGACACTCCTATCGGACCTCTGAATGTTGCCGCTACTTCGAAAGGGCTGGTGAGGGTCGGATTCGGCTACATGGAGGAAAGGGCAGACATGATGGCCGAGCTGGCCGAACTGCCCGGTTCGATGGGCGAGGGCAACCCTGCTTGGCTGGACGAGCCCTTTGCCCAGCTCGGTGAGTACTTCGAAGGTCGCCGACACCAGTTCGACCTAGCCCTGGACTGGCACCTGAGCCACGGGTTCTATCGCCGGGTGTTGGACAAGCTGATGACCGTGGACTACGGCACGACGGTTTCCTACGGGGAGCTGGCCTTTATGGCCGGTTCGCCCGGGGCGGCCCGAGCGGTGGGGACGGCCATGTCCAGCAATCCGATCCCCTTGGTGGTGCCCTGCCACCGGGTGGTGCGCAGCGATGGGTCGGTAGGGGAGTACGGAGGCCGCCCTGATGTGAAGGCCTGGCTGTTGGAGCACGAGAGCGCCCACCGGGTCTGATGGCTCGCCTCAGCAAGTTGGACCGGTCGGTGGCCGGTCGAGTGGCCTTGGTAACCGGCGCGGCCTCCGGCATGGGTCGTGCCACCGCGTGGCTTCTGGCCGACGAGGGGGCCAAGGTGGCCGCGCTGGACGTCGATCGCTCCGGGGTGGAGGAGACGGTGGAGGCCATCGTCGGCGCGGGTGGAACTGCCTTGGCGGTGGCCTGTGACCTGGCTGATCCCGAAGTAGTGGAACCAGTGGTGGAGCAGGTTCGGAGCGAGCTGGGCCCGGTGGACATCCTGATCAACAATGCGGGCATTGCCGCTGGCGCTCCAGTGGAGGCCGCCGACTACGAGGACGTGTGGGTGGCTGCCATAGAGGTGAACCTCACGGCGCAGGTGCGCTTGGTGCGGGCCTGCCTGGACGACCTGAAGCGCAACGGCGACGGCCGCATCGTCAACGTGGCCTCCACCGAGGGGGTGATGGCCACGCCCAATACATCTCCCTACACCGTGAGCAAGCACGGCGTGGTGGGGCTCACCCGGGCATTGGCCGTGGAATTGGGCCAGTGGGGGGTGACTGCAAACGCGGTTTGCCCCGGCCCGATCCGCACCGCGATGACCGGCGACATTCCCGAAGAAGCCAAGCAGAAATACGCCCGTCGCCGAGTCCCGGCCCGTCGCTACGGCGATCCCGAGGAAGTGGCCCAGGTCACCCTGTCGCTAGTGCTGCCCGCAGCCTCATTCATCAACGGCGCCGTGGTGCTAGTGGACGGCGGCCTCCACGCCAAGTCGAACTGATCCTCCTACCGCACTCACCCGTAAGAGAGATATCTAGATACCTTGCATCCACAAACCCTGGTACCTATACTTTGAGTTGCCGACCACCACTGGAGGAAGTCATGGCATTGCAAGGCGACACCAAAAGCATGACGCTCCGCATGGAAGAGGACCTCGCCGACAAGGTGAGGACCATTGCGGAAGTCGAAGAGACCACCGTGAGCAACGTCATTCGCGAAGCACTGACTGAACTCGTTGACCAGCGTCGTAACGACCCTGAGTTTCAGAAGATGCTGAAGCGGAATATGGAGCGTCACCAAGAGCTGCTCAGCTTGTTGGCGGACGGCTGACATGGTCTACCTCGGGCTTGATGACGTCCTTGCCATTGCATGCAAGGTGCTCAAGCTCGAGGTAGACGCGCTTGTACGGGTAACAGATCTCGGTCTGGCGGATTCTGCGATCGCCCGACCGGGGGCAAGCTTTCAAGGTGAGGAGTTCTACCCAACCCTTGAAGCCAAGGCTGCATCCTTGTTGTTTGGGCTCGCGCGAAACCATGCTTTCATCGACGGAAACAAACGGATAGCAGTACTGGCCACCCTTCAGTTCTTGAATGTGAATGGGCATGACCTGAACCTTGAACCTGCTGATGAAGCATTCAAGACCGTTGTACAGGTCGCTTCTGGCAGCCTTTCTGTGGAGAACCTCACGGGATGGATTCAAGACCGGATGGGGCCTCTGCAAGATGCCTGAACAACAGATCCTGAGTTTTGATGCTCCGCTCGACGATCCGGTAGCCGCTTACTTGGCGAGTGGCCTCACCTCACTCAATGAGGATCAGATCACGATCGTGGAGTTGGTAAGTGGTTTGATTGCTGGCTTTTGTTCCCAGGCGGGCGTCGTGGTCCACCAGCCGGTGTTACACACCCATCCGAAGGATCACAGCCATTTGACGCCATCTGAGATTCACGACGCAGACTTCGCCAAGGTGATCGAATCGGACGTCGTCATTGCTATCGGTGATTTTGCATCATGGGGTGCCGGAAAAGAGCTGGCATGGGCGGAATGTCTTCGAATGCCTGTCCTGATGTTTATGCGTGAGGGACGCCTAGTATCCCGGCTAGTCGAAGGAACCAGCGCCGACATCGAGATTGCTCAATGGCGATTCCATGACGACATCCGAGAATCGTGGACCACCTATTTCGTGAAGCGAAAGGCGCAGCTGGAGGACCACAGGAGGCTAAGGAGCAGCAGGCGGCACCTGTGGGAGCCAACCCAAGCTGCGATTCTCTTGGCTTACGAACAGCTAGAAGGGTCTGAGA
>JAPPKI010000239.1 GCA_028820035.1 bacterium
CCACATCCCAGCCCACAGACGTCCAACCCACAGACGTCCAGCCAACCGCCCAGCCTTCGACCCCAATCCCAGAGGGCACCATCCCCGCAACCGCGGAACCCTCCGCGGCCGCTACACCGTCCCCCGCTTGGTCGGGAACACTCACTTACCAGGTGGTGGCCTCCCATCCCCACGACACCTCAGCGTTCACTCAAGGGCTGCTTTGGTTCGACGGCCTGGTGTATGAGAGCACCGGGTTACGAGGGGAGTCGGTGCTGCGAGTGGTGGACTTACCCACCGGCCGTGTGCTTCAGGAGACCGCCGCCGACCCCCGGCACTTCGGGGAGGGCCTAGCCCTGGTTGGCGACCAGCTCATCTGGCTGACCTGGCAGGCGGGAACCGCAGGCGTCTACCACTGGGACACGCTCGAGCAAACCGGCAGCTTCGCCTATACCGGCGAGGGCTGGGGGCTGTGCCACGACGGTGACCGACTGGTGATGAGCGACGGGTCGAACACGCTCACCTTCCGCCACGCCACCACGTTCGAGGTGATGGGCACCGTTCCCGTCACCCGGGCCGACGGCAGCCCGGTGAACCGGCTCAACGAACTGGAGTGCATCGGCGAAGACGTTTGGGCCAACGTCTGGCTCACCGATCGCATCGTGGTGATCGACCCGGACAACGGGGCGGTCATCGCCGAAGCCGACATGGCCGGGATCATCAGCCCCCACCCGGCTTTGACCGACAGCAACGATGTTCTCAACGGCATCGCCTATCGACCCGACACCGGGACGTTCCTAATCACCGGCAAGCGCTGGCCGACCATCTTCGAGGTCCGCTTTGAGTGACACACCGCTGGTCGCGGGGGTGGACGCGGCCAAGGGTGGCTGGGTCATGGCCACCACCGCCACCACTCCCGGCTCCCCGGTGGCGTTCTCGGTGTGGCCGTCATTCGCCGGCGTTTGGGCCGAAGCCCGATCCCAAGGGCTGCTGGCCGTTGGCGTCGACATGCCCATCGGGCTGCCAGGCCAAGACCTGCGCCGCTCCGATATCGAGGCCCGAGAGTTGCTCGGCCCCCGCCGCTCCTCACTGTTCTGGACTCCGCCGCTGCGCGCGCTCAACGCCGCCAGCCACGCGGAGGCCAATCGGCTGTCAAGAGAGGGCACCAGCCGGGGCCTGTCCATCCAAGCATTCCACTTGCTGCCCAAAGTGCGGGAAGTTCGATCCGCGCTGACCCCAGAAAACCTCTCTGCTAAGGCCCGGCCCCAGGCCGCCGAAGTCCACCCCGAGACCAGCTTCGCCATGCTGGCCGGGCAACCCATGTCAGCATCCAAACACCAGCCCGCAGGACAGGCTGAGCGCGGGGCTGCCCTGGCGCCAGAATTCGACAACCTCGGCACAGCTCCCCCATCCCTTCCGGGAACTTCCCTCGACGACCTGCTCGACGCCGCGGCCGCCGCCTGGACCGCCCGGCGCATGGCCGCCAGCACAGCACTGATCCTGGGACGGGGAGAACTGGACGCCACCGGCTACCCGATGGCCATCTGGGCCTGACTCCTACTCCAGTTCCGTATAGCCCGGGGTCTCCAAGTGGGGAGTCTTCAGATACACCTTGGCCTCGGGCGAGCCCTGGAAGCGGCCGTGGCTCCAGCGCACCTCCACATGCCCGTCCACGTGTACGGGGATGCCGGTGGCCTTGACAATCAGATCGCCCCGCCAGCGCACCACCGGCTGCACCCGGGCCTCGGGCCACACGTCGAACGACTTGAACGCGAACCTCTGGCGGAAATCCCACGGCGTGTCCACCCGATAGCGCACCGGACGGCGGCGGTGGTCGGTGCCCAACACGAAGTAGGGCGCAGGATGAAGCCGCAGCAGCCTCCAGAGGGCCTCCTCCCTCTGGGTCGCTCGATTTCCCAGCGCCTTCAGCCACCGCTCGGCGGAGGCGTGCGACATCGCCACCGAAAACCAGTGGGCCGGCTCCGCCAACGACTCCGGCCACCGACGAGAAAACGGCCGCTTAAGTCGTTTGTGCTGGTCGGCGCTCAAGTCGGTAACCTTCAAAGGCAGGTCGTCGAATCCGTCTTCTTGACCGACGAGATACTCCCGGGCCGCCCGGTACAAAGACTGGTACTCCTCAGCAGCTACCTCGGCATACCAATCCTTCGCCTTCGGTGGTCTCATCACAAGCAGCCGATCGAACAGGTGCCCCGGCGACACGTTGTGCAACAGTCTCGACCCGTACTTGCAGCTCACCAGGTACACATGGTCGATCCGCAGATCGGCCGGCGTCTGCTCATAGGAGGGCGCCTGGTGCGGCCCCTTCCACTCCACCCGCTTCGGCTGCCGATACCGCAAGCCGTCTTCCGCAGCGGCAAAAGCCACGCCGTTGGCCCAAGCCTCCTCAAACTGCAACTGGTGCTTGCCGTCGGCCCGAGCCGCAATCAGCTTGTTGTAGTGCCGGTGCTCCACCCCCACCATCGCCTCAGGCCGGGCCGCCAGCGCCTCGTCCACCGACGCCAAACCGAGCATCCCCAACCCGGTGACGATCTCGGTTATCTCGGTTCGAAGCGAAGCCATCTCCGCCCATCTTGGCCGCTGGGCCGCACCGGTGCATGGAGCTCAGCGGGAAAACCGGCTTCACGCACGGTGTTCAAAGACAAGATGCGAAACCACATCCGATAATGGCATCCTTATGGGGTTCCCCCGAGCCCCCCACGGAGCACGATGACGTTCAAAAAAGGTGACAAGGTTGTCTACCCCCACCACGGAGCCGCCACCGTGGTCAAAAAGGAAATGAAAGAGGCCTTCGGGGAGAAAACCGAATATCTCGTGCTGCGCATGGCCCACGGCGAGATGGTGCTCTCGGTGCCCGTCGCCAAGGCCGAGGAAGTGGGGATGCGGTGGCCCATCTCCACCGAGGATGTGGAAGACCTGTTCGAGGTGCTCCGCAAGCGCGACGTGCGAGAGCCGGCCA
>JAPPKI010000542.1 GCA_028820035.1 bacterium
GCTCCCCTCCCGACAGCTCGTCGGGATAGTTGTGCATCTTCTTGGACAGGCCCACCAGCTCCAAGATGGCCGGCACCTTGGACTTGATCACGCTTCGGGGGCTCCCGATTACTTCCAGCGCGAAAGCCACGTTCTGAACCACGGTCTTGTTGGGCAGAAGCTTGAAGTCTTGGAAGACGCAGCCGATGTTGCGGCGCAAAAAGGGCACCTTCCAACTCGGCAGCTTGCCGATGTCCCGCCCAGCGACAAACACCCGGCCTCGGTCCGGCTTCTCCTCTTTGTTGAGCAGGCGCATGAACGTGGACTTGCCCGAGCCCGACGGACCCACCAAAAAGACGAACTCCCCCCGCTGTACTTCACAGGAGGCGTTCTGAAGGGCGAGCACCTCGCCCTTGTACACCTTGGTGACGTTCTCCATTCTGATCATGCGATGTGAACTCCGAACTGCGAACCGGGCTCGCACCCCCCTTCGGCGGCCTGGAAAGCTCGACCAACGCTACCACCGGCTCCATGCCCCACTCGCGCACCCTTCCCCCCAATTCCTGGGTCGAAGCCGGCAAAACTCAGGACATCCGCCTCCATCGCAGGTAGGCCTCGATCATCTCGTCGAGATCGCCGGCCAGGACTGCTTCCACGTTGCCGATGGTCACGCCGGTGCGATCGTCCTTGACCTGCTGGTACGGGTGCAGCACATACGAGCGAATCTGGCTTCCCCATTCGGCCTTCTGGTAGTCGCCGGCCAGCCCGGCGATCTCGGCCTCCCGCTCGGCCCGCTTCAAGTCGGCCAGTCGGGCGGCCAGGATCTGCATGGCCCGGTCTTTGTTCTGGTGCTGGCTGCGCTCGTTCTGGCACGACACCACGACGCCGGTGGGCAAGTGGGTGATGCGCACCGCCGAGTCGGTCACGTTCACGTGCTGGCCGCCCGCTCCCGACGACCGGAAGGTGTCGATCCGCAGGTCCTTGTCCTCGATCTCCACCTCGTCGGAGACCTCGTCGAAGAACGGGACCACCTTGAACTGGGCGAATGCGGTGTGGCGGCGGGCGTCCGAGTCGAATGGCGAGATCCGCACCAGCCGGTGCACCCCCCGCTCCGACTGGAGCAGGCCGTAGGCGTTGCGTCCGGAGATGGTGAAGTCAACCGAGGAGATGCCCGCGCCCTGGCCCTCTGACACGGAGTCCACCTTGAACTCGAAACCGCGGCGCTCAGCCCATCCCTGGTACATGCCCAACAGCATCTCGGCCCAGTCCTGCGCATCGGTGCCTCCCGCGCCGCTGTGAAGCTCGCACACGGCATCGGAGTCGTCATGCTCACCGCCCAAGAGCGACCGCAGCTCCAGGTCGTCCACCTTGGCCGACAGGGACTCCAGCATTTGGGCGATCTCCGGGGTCTGCGACTCGTCCTCTTCCTCATTGGCCAGCTCATGCAAGGTGTCGGCGTCGTCCAACGCAGCCTCCAACCCGGCGAACAGCTCCAAATCCTCCACCAACTCGGACAGCTCCCTGGTCACCTTGCGGGCCTGGTCGGGGTCGTCCCACAGGCCGGGGGCAGAAGCGGCCTTCTCCAGCTTGGGGCGGCGGGCGATCAGATCGTCGATATGCAGATAGCGCCGGGCCTCGTCCAGTTTGGATCGGAGCAGGGCGAGGTCGCCGGTGAAGTCAGGCACGGGGATTCCCGGGGTTCAGCAGTCAGCGCCCGCAGCACTGCTTGAACTTGCGGCCTGATCCGCACGGACAGGGGGCGTTGCGAGGGGTCTTCTCCAAATCCGACTTCACCACCGGCTGCTTCGACCTGGGCGCCGACTCCTGCACCACCTCAGGACCAGCCGCAGTGCTGGCCAAGGCGGCTTGGGCGCCGGCCCGGGCCAAAGACGGCTGGGTGGACGGGTCGGCCGGACCCGATTCGGTGATGTTGCTGGTGCCGGCGTCGTCGGCCTGCGCCGGGGCATCCACGTTGATCTCCACATGCATGATGTAGGTGACGAAGTCCCGGGCAACGCCGGCCATCATCTGGCCGAACATCTCGAACCCTTCCCGCTGCCACTCGGTGAGGGGGTTTTTCTGGCCCAGGGCCCGCAGGTTGATGCCCTCTTTCAGGTAGTCCATCTCGTAGAGGTGCTCGCGCCAGCGCTGGTCGATGATGCGCAGCATGATCTGGCGCTCCACCTCCCGCATGGCCTCGGCGCCGACCAGCTCCTCCCGCTGCTCGTAGTGGGTCACCGCCTCCTCAACCAGCAGGTCGTACAACTCGTCGGTGGAGGCGGCCTCGCCCATCTGGTCGGGTCCCATCTGGGTGGGCCACAGCACCCGGACCTCGGTCTCCAGCTGCTCGAGATCCCAGTCCTCCGGGTCTTCCGACGTGCAATGCCCGGTGATCACCGCATCAACGGCCTCGCCCAAGTGCTCGAGGGCCTCGGCCCGCAAGTCGCTACCCGACAGGATCTGGGCTCTCCGCTTGTAGATCACCTTGCGCTGCTCGTTGAGCACCTCGTCGTACTTGAGCACGTTCTTGCGGGCTTCGGCGTTCTTCTGCTCCACCGTGCCCTGGGCCCGCTCGATGGCCTTGGTGACCATCTTGGCCTCGATGGGCACATCCTCGGGCAGAGCCTTGTCCATTACCCAGTTCATGGCCCCGGTGGCGAAGATCCGCATGAGCTCGTCTTCCAACGACAGGTAAAACCGGCTCTCACCGGGATCGCCCTGGCGGCCGGAGCGGCCCCGGAGCTGGTTGTCGATGCGACGGCTGTCGTGGCGCTCGGTGCCCAGCACGTAGAGGCCGCCCAACTCCCGCACCTTCTCGCCCTCAGCCCCGCATTCGGCCTCGTGCTTCTCCAGCAGGTCGGCGGCCCGGGTCTGGCCCTCGGGGCTGGCGGGGTCCAGCCCCTCGGCAGCCACATCCCGGCGAGCCATTGCCTCGGGGTTGCCCCCCAGCACGATGTCCACCCCTCGTC
>JAPPKI010000286.1 GCA_028820035.1 bacterium
CCCGCAAACCGAACCACCAAGCGGTTCAACTCGCGCGTCCCAACGGTACGCGGCACGGTGTCAGTCACGGAATCCTCCTTGATCCCAGATGGCTACCTGCTTAAGCGATGCCGAACTCCGAGGTTACCCAGTGGGCTGCCTCAAGTGGCACATCCTCGCCCGAAAGCAGCCCAGTCGTCTGCCTAGGCCACCGTGACCGAGTCGGAGAGGTAGACGTCTTGGATGGCATTGAGGAGCTCGACGCCCTCGGCAACGGGGCGCTGGAAGGCCTTGCGGCCGCTGATGAGGCCCAGGCCGCCGGCACGCTTGTTGATCACCGCGGTGCGCACCGCCTCGGCCAGATCGCCGGCGCCCGACGACGCGCCGCCGGAGTTGATCAGCCCGATCCGGCCCATGTAGCAGTTGGCCACCTGCCAGCGGGTGAGGTCGATGGGGTGGTCGGTGGTGAGCTCGTCGTACACCAGCGGGTGGGTCTTGCCGAACCCGAGGGCGGTGTAGCCGCCGTTGTTCCCGGGGAGCTTCTGCTTGATGATGTCGGCCTCGATGGTCACGCCGATGTGGTTGGCTTGTGCGGTGAGGTCGGCCGCAGCGTGGTAGTCGGTGCCGTCCACCTTGAAATCGGAGTTCCGCAGGTAGCACCACAGAACGGTGAACATCCCGAGCTCGTGGGCCCGGTGGAAGGCCTCGGCCACTTCCTGGATCTGGCGGGTGGCCTCTTCTGAGCCGAAGTAGATGGTGGCCCCCACGCCGGCCGCGCCCATGTCGTAGGCCTGCTCCACCGATCCGAACATCACCTGGTCGAACTTGTTGGGGTAGGTGAGCAGCTCGTTGTGGTTGAGCTTGACGATGTAGGGAATGCGGTGGGCGAAACGACGGGAGGTGGCCCCCAGAACGCCGAAGGTGGAGGCCACCGCATTGCAGCCTCCCTCGATGGCCAACTCCACGATTCCGGCGGGATCGAAATACCGGGGATTGGGGGCGAATGAGGCCGCTCCTGAGTGCTCGATGCCCTGGTCCACCGGCAGGATGGACACGTAGCCGGTGCCGCCCAAGCGACCATGGTCGAACAGCGACTGGAGGTTGCGCAGCACCTCGGGTGAGCGGTCGGTGCCGGCCATCACCCGGTCGATGAAGTCGGGGCCGGGCAGGCTCAAATCTTCTCGGGGAATGGTCTTGGATTCGTGCGATAAGAGCGATTCAGCCTCGTCGCCCAACAGTCCTTCGATGTCCACGATCGCCTACTCCTTCGAACCATGTGCGGATGATTCTCACCTTACCGGCGTGCTGATTCCACAAGGGGCATTCCCAGGTGTTTTTCGCTACCGGAGAGCATCCAATCGCTCAGCAACATCCACATAGAGCTCATCTTGCTCAATCAACCAGCCGAATAGCTCTCGGGCCCTAGGGATTTCCCCGGCTCGCTCGCATAAATCAGCAAGGGCATACGCCTGGCGCAAGTGGTGCTCTTTGGCCCGTCGGGGCAGTTGAAAGTTCTTGGACAGCACGCCGACTGCCTGGTTGAGGTTCCCCTGGTCGCCGAGCGCGCCAGCGGCCACAATCCGGCCCTCCGCGAGCACCGCCGAGCTTGCGTCGGAGGCTTGCAGCTCGGCCCAAATCAGATCGACATCGGTCCACCGACTCTGCGCCCGGTAGCAGTCGGCCAACACCGGATGGAGATCCGTTCGCCCCGTGAGCTCTCGGAGAACTTCCAGCTCTCGGGCGGCCAGTTCCCACCGTCCCAGCCGGTAAAGGGTCAAACCAGACAGCTCCCTCACCTCGGGCACCTTGGGCGCCTCTTTGGCCATGCCATCCAACGACCGCCAAGCCCTGCGGTAGTCCTCTTGCTCATAGGCCCCCTCGGCCCGCTCCAACCGCTGTCGGAGCGTCACCGCCATCCGTTGGCCGACTGCCTCCTCCAACTTCTGGGGCTGAGAGGGCGAGCCGCTCTCCGACAGCGGCGTGCGCCGACGGCCCCGCGATTGCTTACCTGGCTTGACGGCTGGAGCCTCGGTGAGATTGCCTCGCTCGACCGCCTCTCGGGCCTCTGACCGAAGCTGCTTGGTGCGTGCCTGCCGAGCCGCCCGTCGCTCAGCTCTCAGACGGGCTTCTTCGGCCTCTTCGGGTGTCAGATCTGGGTCGGGCGGGGTTTCGTCGGGGACGGGCAGAGGCTCTTCGTGGATCTTGGCCGCACCCTTCCGGGCCACCGAGCCCATGTGGCGCGGTCCCTTGGGTGGAGGTGGTTTTTCTCTCCGCCGGTCTCGGGACGATGGCGGCTTGCCCTTGCGACGATCTTCCCCCAATGGCGGCTTGCCCCTGCGCCGATCTTCCCCTGAGGGCGGCTTTCCCTTGCGGCGATCCTGGCCCGATGGCGGTCCCCCCTTGCGGCGGTTCTGGGACGTCTGCTGCCGGGGTGGCCTCCGGCGGTTGGGAGGCTTGCGACCAGAACCTCCGCCGGAAGACACCGCCAAAGTGTAGTGGCTGGCCGATGAACCAGCGATTAACGAAAGCGGGGAGCCAATTGGCTCCCCGCTTTTTGCGAAATCCGGCGGCGACCTACTCTCCCAGGGCGTCTCCACCCAAGTACCATCGGCGCTGGTGGGCTTAACTTCCGTGTTCGGAATGGGAACGGGTGTGACCCCACCGCCATCGCCACCGAAACCTTTATGTTCTTGTCAAAGAGGCCGTGCCTCAAGAACTCCACAGCGAGCACGAACATCGGTTTCGACATCGAGTTGATGATGTAGAACCAAGCCCTCGGCCGATTAGTACCGGTCAGCTGAACATGTTGCCATGCGTACACTTCCGGCCTATCAACGTGGTGTTCTACCACGGGCCTTACCCGGTTTACCCGGTGGGTGATCTCATCTTGGAACAGGCTTCCCACTTAGATGCTTTCAGCGGTTATCCTTTCCGCAGGTCGCTAACCAGCCATGCCCTT
>JAPPKI010000186.1 GCA_028820035.1 bacterium
TACACCAACGACGACCCGGTGCTGGCCCGCCGCCTCGAAGACCTGGGATGTGCCTCCGTTATGCCGCTGGGGGCACCCATCGGGTCGGGGCTGGGCATCCGCAACCCCCACAACATCGAGATGATCGTGGAGCAGTCGGCGGTGCCGGTGGTGCTGGACGCCGGCATCGGCACCGCCTCCGATGCTGCGCTGGCCATGGAGTTGGGCTGCGATGCAGTGATGGTGGCGTCGGCCATCACCCGGGCCCGCGACCCCGAGCAGATGGCCATCGCCATGCGACTGGCCACCGAGGCCGGGCGGCGGGCCCGCCTGGCCGGCAGAATCCCCAAGCGCTATCTGGCCGAACCCTCAACCTCCCCCCAAGGTCGTGCCGAGTTCTGACCACCGCCGGCCGTACAGCCCCAAGCGGGCACTGTCGTCAGAGCTCCTCGTGCTCACCGACGCAGTGGTGAAGGCCCCTGCGGTGATCTTTCGGGCCAAAGACCGCCCACCGCAGATCAGGCGTGAGCTGGCCCGGTTGATGAGTGAGCAAACCGACTGCCTGATCCTGGCGTCGATGATTGATCCAGTGGCCGACGGGGTGCATTTGGCCGGGTTCGACCGCTATCCCAAGGTGTACCAGGGCATAGTGGGACGGTCGTGCCACGGACTCGACGAGGTGCGCCAAGCCGAGCTTGAGGGGGTGGACTACGTGACCATCTCCCCGGTGTTCGAAACCGAGTCGAAACCCGGCTACGGGCCACCGTTGGGGCTGGGCGGGCTGGGACGGATCGTTCGGCAGGCCCATGTCCCGGTGTACGCCTTAGGGGGGATCGGCCTGGGCCGGGTGGCCGCCTGCCGAGACGCCGGGGCGGCTGGCGTGGCGGTACAGGGAGCGGTGGCCCGCAGCCCCGACCCCCAAGAGACCATCGCTGCTCTCTTGGACGAATGGCACTCGGGATGAACCCACCCGTCGCGTTGAGCGTGGCCGGATCGGACTCGTCTGGTGGCGCCGGCGTGGCCGCCGATCTGGCCACATTCGCCGCCCTTGGCGTTCACGGAACCGCAGCGATAACCGCGGTGACCGCACAAAACACCGTTGGAGTTCAGGGAGTTCATCCCATGCCGGCCCAATTCGTGGTCCAGCAACTGGACTCCGTGCTAGACGATCTGACCGTTGGGGCGGTTAAGACCGGCATGCTGGCCAATCTGGAGATCATCTCCGTGGTTGGGGACTACGCCGCGGCCGGACGGCTGCCCAACCTGGTGGTCGACCCGGTGATGGTGTCGTCTACCGGCGCCCGGCTGCTCGATGCCGGTGCCGAGTCCCTATACCTCGAGTTGCTGAGCCATGCCACCGTCGCCACCCCCAACCGACGGGAGGCCGCGGTGCTTGCGGAGGTGGCGGGGTTGGACGATACGGGCGATCTGGGCGCTCTCTGCCCCGGCTGGCTGGTTGTGACCGGAGAGGCCACCGCGGTCGACCGGGCACACCATCGAGGAGAATGGACGGAGTTGGCCGGCGAAGTGGTCGAAACGGACAACGACCACGGCACGGGCTGCACGTTTTCGTCGGCAGTTGCCGCAGGCTTGGCCACGGGTATAGAGCCGATGGATGCGATCGTTGCGGCCAAGGAATATGTGCAGGCTTGCATAATCCGGTCGGCCGACTGGCAGCTAGGAGCAGGCCGAGGACCGGTAGCGCACCTGTTGAGTTAGGGGGCGTGGGTTATCAGCGTTAGCCCGTCGGAGATGGGGAGCATCACTTGGGTTGTCCGGGGGTCGGCAACCACGGCAGCGTTGAACTCTCGAATACGGGCAGTATCGGGGTTCTCTTCGAGGTCGGCATCGGGGTCGGCCACCCGCCCTGCCCACAACACGTTGTCCACCAAGATGATGCCCTTGGGGCTGAGGCGGCGCACGATTTCCTCGTAGTAGATCCGGTAAGACCGCTTGTCGGCGTCGATGAAGGCCAGGTCGATGGGCGGATCCTCGGGCAGGGTGGCCAAGGTCTCGGCCGCAGGGGCGATTGCCACCTCGATGCGTTCGGCCACCCCGGCCCGCTCCCAAAACGGGCGGCCGATGCTCACCCACTCGTCGCTCACGTCACAGCACAGCAGCCGTCCTCCGGGGGGCAGTCCCCGGGCGATAGACAGGGCCGAGTAGCCGGTGAAGGTTCCCACCTCTACCGCGAACCGCACGTCGAGCAGGCGCGTGAGCATGGTCATGAAGGCACCCTGCTCAGGGGCGACCTGCATTCCAGAAATAGGCCCCAGCTCGGCGGTGACGTCGATCAGCTCCTGGGCGATGGGGTCGATGCCCGCGCCGTGCGCCACCAGATACTCGTGCACATTGGCGCTAAGGCCGATGCCCTTAGGGGTCATGCTCGTCCTAGCACTGAATCCACATCAATGATGATGGCCCGCCGGTCGGCGCCCCGGTCTTTGGCGGGGCTGTAACGCTCGCCGTAGCGGGCCACCGCCTCGGCGCACTGGTCGGGATCGGCGGTGACGGTGGCGTGGCCCTCCAGGGTGACCCACCGGCCGCCGTCCACCTGGCACAGTGCGGCTCTGCCGCCCCCAGCCGCATCCAGCAGGCGCACCTTCTTGGCCCCGGCCCAGGTGATGATGCGGGCGGTGGCGGTGTCGGGATCCCAGGTGAACCCCACCGGGGTCACATGGGGAGTGCCGTCGGGGCGCACAATGGTGAGCGAGGCCAAATGGCGATCCCGGAGGAAGTCGTTCATCTCGTTTGTGAGGCTGTGGGGATCGTGGGCCATCGGCTCATGCCTCCTTGGTGAGCAGGGGCTCGGGCAACGGGCGGGAGTGCACAACCACGAGGCGCTGCGTGGCCCGGGTCATGGCCACATACAGAGCTCGCATCCCCTTGGGGAGCTTTTCGCGGATGTCGGCCGGCTCCACCACGATGGCGGTGTCCACTTCGAGGCCCTTCACCAAC
>JAPPKI010000458.1 GCA_028820035.1 bacterium
TCGATCTTCGGCAACGGCGGCAATCCAGACATCTTGGACCCGCCGGGGCTTCAGATCATGATCGAGTCGTTCACCCCGGGCATGACCGATGCCGAGCGGCGCAATCCCGATGTGTCGCCCCTGTTTGCCGACTTGTCTGGGCTGCCCCCCTGTCTGGTGACGGTCGGCGCTTTTGACCACTTGGCCGACGACTCCTATTTCTTCGCCGTCCGAATGGCCGCCGCAGAATCGCCGGTGGAGCTGGCCGTCTACCCCGACTCCCCCCACGGCTTCATGGTCTTCCCCTCCGAGATGACCAAAGCCCACGCCAAGCGCCTCGACGCCTGGATCTCCTCGCTGCTGTCCTGAGTCGGCTCAGCGGTCGAAGTCCTCTTGGTCCAACACCATGTCCCAGCGGTCGCCGCAGTCTGAGCACCGATAGGCCACGGTGTCGCCGGGCAGGGGTGGATCGTCCTCAAGCCAGTGCGTGAGCCGGTGGCACCACCCCCCGCAGTCCACACACACGATCCGATCGGCAATCACCGTTTCACCCGTCGATCGCGCGACGTAGGAGCTTTTCGGCTTCGGGGGATTTCTTCCAACTACGTGCCGGCGCCCGCCAGTAGGCTTCAAAATCCTCAACTGAGTCGAACTCGCCTTCCCCTGCCACCAGTTGCTCGATCTTTTGAACCGAACCGATGTACTCCCGAGTGGCTGAAGCTCGCTTGGTTGAGGCAATCCGCCAAGATTTGTGGACTACCAATTGGAGATTACTGATCCGCTCGGGTCGATCCTTGTGAAAGTCGTACATCGCCACGATCACAAAATGCTCGCCGTAGTCATTGAACGGGCGCAGAATCCCCGAGAACTTCAACTGCGGCCAGAGGAAGTAGGTATTGCCCGTATACAGGGCGATGCGGCTCTGTAACGACGTGCCAGATTTCGCTCGCCGGGCGCACTTGATATCGGCTGCGTAGCAGCCACCGCCAAAAGCAGGGCCACTCAATTCCAGATCCGGGTAGGAGCGCTCCGTACCGAGCCGTACCTCTACACCCGGTGTGCCCTCTATAGCCGCAACAAGGTGCTCACGAAGCTCTATCTCGATGAGGTTTGCCAGCGCTGCTGGCTCAGTCGGCAAAGGCAGTAGATGGCCTCGCTGCACAAGTTGCTCTTTGAGCTCGTCGGGTCCCGAGGCTTGAACTGGCCAGCGCTCTTGGCCGGTTCTAAGTCGGAATATCCCAAGCGCTGACTGCTCCCACCCTTCGACTTGATCTCGCAGCCACTCCATCGGAGAACTCATTTAAGGCTGACCCCTTCGCTCCTTGCCAGAGCCCTAGCTCACGTCTCTGTCGCTGCTCATGCCAACCTCAGCGACTGACTCGGCTACCCGAAGTGCCAGCAGCGGAGGAACCGAGTTGCCGAGCTGTGATTGCACCGAGGCCCGCTTGCCAACAAAGTCGAAATCGTCTGGAAATGAGAAGAGGCGGCGAAGCTCGGGAACCCGCAAGCGGCGGTTCTCCCAGTGAAAGGGTCCAACGTTGGGCCCCGGCTGAGCCTGAATCGTCGGGGACGGCCGATTTGGGTCCAGTTTGAGCAGGAATGACCAATAGCGGGACCGCCACTCGAACACAGGGTTGGGAAAGCCGCGTCGAGCCGTGAAGTAGAGATAGTTGTCACCGGGCGGGATTTCAGGAAGCAGATGCCCCCATTTGCCTCGTACCAGTTCGCTCGCCTCCGGGCTGGTGACGAGACCTTCGAGCGCTTCTCCGGTGGTGACATGGGGCAGAGGCCCGCCTTCGGTCCGGCGTCGTTCCCATTCACCATGATGACTGGGCACCGGCAACTCTGGGACCGGCTCACCCTTGCAAGCGCCGATCACAAACAGCCGCGGCCGCAACTGCGGCACTCCGTAGTCAGCGGCATTGAGCACCTTCCACTGATAGCCGTATCCAGCCGCTTCGATCTCTGCCAATAGCCGAGTGAACGCCGGTCGGCTGGCCTTGTTTCGAAAGGTAAGTGCATACACGTTCTCGAGGATGAACCAACGGGGTCGAGCCTCAGCCAGCACCCGCGTGTAGGCCTGAAGCAGACTCGCTGCGGGATCGGTGCCATCGCGCTTCCAGTCAAGCCAGAAACCCGACTTCGAGAAGGCGGTACAGGGGGGGCCACCCACCAATAGGTCGGGCCGGTCTCGGTGACCGAATCCGCCAGCCCGCAAGATCTCAGCAGTGGTCAACCCCTGACCGGTGCCGGCTGCGAGTGGATACAGATCCGCTCGCAACACCTCTCGCAGATCGGGGAAGAACGCCGACGAGTTCTTTTCCATGGTGTCGGCAGCGTCATCATTCCATTCCACAGCCACAGTGGTGCGGAAACCTGCCTCTTCTACCCCAAGGTCGAGACCTCCCGCCCCCGAGAAGAGCGATATGGCTGCACCGAATTCCACTGGCTCAGTTTGGCGCGCGCCACCCAGGAACTGGCGCATATCCTTTGAGGGCGCGAATCTCAGCCCCAGTTGAACACCTCTACGGCCTGAGTCGCTGTCTCGAGAGTTCACGGTAGAAAGTCATAGCAACCGGGTATGACACATTGACCTTCCCAAGCCGTTCACCGTCGACGAAGTGGGCCCGCTCCGTCGACAACGCGGGGTGGACGAGCCGGAAAGACGCTCGACACCAACGCCCTGCTGGAGAGCAGCATCGGAGACACGCCCGCTCACCCAGTGCGGAGGCTCTCCCATTCGTCGAGGAGGCTGGAGTCCGTGGTGCGCAGGAGGGTGCCGAGTTCGGCGGTAAGACTGGCCAAGGCGTCGTTGACTGCGGCGGCGGGAACGGTTTGGACTAGGGCCTTGTAGCAGTCGGACAGATAGCGCAATAGCGCTCCCTCAGAGCGCTTGATGCCGTAGCGGGAGACGTACTGGTTGAAGGTGTCGCCGACCTCCATGAGAT
>JAPPKI010000426.1 GCA_028820035.1 bacterium
TTCTCCGAGACTTTGACAGCCTCAGACGGATTTGCTGGCGACGGGTTCGGATTCGCCGTGGACGTGGATGGCGATGTGATGGTGGTTGGCGCCTATGGCGCGGCCTACGTGTTCACGAGGACCAATGGACGGTGGTTTGAAACGGCGAAGCTGACGGTCGAAAATTTGCCGCCCGGTCGATCGGCCCGGACCCTGGATAGGGACTTGGTTGGCTTTCCCCAGATGGTAGGCCGGGCAATCCTGTTAGGCAGTTCGGGCACATTGTTCGGAGGGTTTGGACGTTCGGTAGCCGTTGATGGCGACGTGATCGTGGTAGGCGCATACGAGGCAGCTCATGTCTTTTCCTTGGTAGAGGGTGAGTGGATGGAGACGGCCAAACTCACCGGAACGGATGATCTCAGCATGTTGGGACCTCAGCCCGACGGTTCTCGCGCCACCGCCCGCTATACGGACCGTACCTTTCTCGGAGGTGGATTCGGATCATCAGTTGCCGTAGATGGCGACGTCGTAGTGATCGGTGCAAATGGCGTCGTTGGGTTGCGAGATGTAACTGGGGGATTCGTGGGACAGACCTATGTCCTCCCGGAATCGGTCTATGTATTTAAACGTTCAGGCGACCAGTGGTCAGAGACAGCAAAGCTGGTCCGCCCTGGAGAGATGCAAGCTCTCAACTTCGGAAGAGACGTGGCCATAGACGTCGATCTGATCGTTGCTGCTGGCAGCGAGGTGGCGTACGTGTATGAGCGTTCTGGGAGTCAGTGGGCGGAAACGGCAGAAATCGTCCCCCCGGTGGACTCAGCGAGAAGTCGGTTTGGCCAGGCGGTGGCGGTGAAGGGGAGAACGATCATCGTGGCGGCAGAAGACTTCGCCTACATGTTTGAGCAATCAAGCGATAGATGGGTCAGCCAGCAGGTGGGTCGATACGACGAGGCGAGGGCAGGCAACTTCGGTTGGGACGTTGATGTTGACGACGGTCTTGCTGTGATTGCTCCTCGCAAAGGCACCGACGGGTACACCCCGGAGACATTGGTGTTTGGCTTGTTCGACCGACCCAGGGAAGGCTGGCGCTTTACCTATGCAGAGCATTTTCCTGATTCAACATGGAAGTCCCAGGCAGTCGCTCTGGGCGGGGGAGCGATAGCGGTCGGCGCCCATCGGTATTCGTACCAGGACGTAGGAGAGTCGATTAAGCGTCCCATTCATGAGGAACCTGGAGTGGTTCGTGTTTACCGGCTGGATGTCCTTCATCCCGTAGGGAATGGGGTAGCGCCCACCGCGACGGTCGAGACCGCCGCGGCGCCAACTGCTACTCCAGGCGAGCCCGCCGCAGAGGAGCAGCCAACCGCCATTGCGAAGCCAGACCCAACTCCTACTGTGGCGCCCACCCCAACGGCCATTGCATCTGCCACCCCGACTGTGGCGCCCACCCCTACCGCGATTGCATCTGCCACCCCGACTGTGGCGCCCACTCCAACCGCTTCTGCACTTCCAATCCCAGTTGCGACGACTGCCCCAACGACTGCGGCGACCCCGGTTGCAGCGGCAGCGGCTTCACCGGTGCTGGTCGACGACAATTCGTCCGATGGAGGCACGGATGCTGCTTGGATCGGGGTGTTCATCGCCCTGTTGGCCCTATTGATCCTGGCCGTCGCCCTGTTCGTCATCCTTCGGAAACCAAACGACGACGCCGGGCGCTACAACACCTGACGGGCCTCTTCTGGCGTCCCGTACCATGGACTCATGGCTCTGGCCCAGGTTGAACAACTTCCGACTCTGCCGTTCCTCATCAATGATGCCGACAACCACTTTGTGGAGCCCCGTGACCTGTATGTGAACTACGTGGATCCCAAGTGGCGGCACAAGGCGGTCACCTTTGAGGCCGATAAGGAGGGCCGCTGGGTGGGGGTGTTCGGGGGGCAGCCTTCCCGGCTCAACCAGGCGGTGGCCCTAGTGGCGGCGGATGACGATGCAGCCGCCGAGGTGGCTGCTCGGGCGGTGCCCACCGCGGGCGACGAAAACCAGATGAAGGCCGGCCAGTCCAACATTCACTCCCCGGGAATGACGCTGTCCCGGCTCAACCCCTACCGCAACCTCTCCATGGACGAGCGCATCGAGCTCATCGCCTACTTCCGCGACCAGGAGGAGTCATGGGGCAATCGCGATCTGCGTTTGGCCCTCATGGACTCGCAGGGCATCGGCGCCGCCCTCATGTTCCCCAACCAGGTGCTTTCTCTGGAGTACGAGTTTGCCGACGACGTCGACGGCATCTACGCCAACACCCGGGCGTACAACCGCTGGATCAACGAGGAGATCGGCTGGGGCTACTTGAACCGCCTGTTCCTGCCCGCCTATGTGTCGCTGGCCGATCCCGACGAGGCCGCTGCCGAGGTCGAGTTAGTGCTGAACCAGGGAGCCACCGTCGTCCAGATCATCAGCGGCCACGCCCACGGCGGCCGCCACAATCCCCGGGGCGGCCGCTCCATGGCCGACCCCATCTACGACGGATTCTGGGCCCGCGTCAACGAGGCCGAGGCCCGGGTGGTGACTCACCTGGGGGCCACCGACTACCAGAAGAACGGGGCCGACTGGAGCGAGGACCCTGAAGACGGGCTGGGCGAGTTCGACGCCCTCCAATGGGTGCTCTACTGGGGCGACCGCCCGGCCATGGAGACGGTGGCGGCCATGGTGCTCCACAACCTCTTCGGCCGCTTTCCCAGCATCAAGGTGTGCCTATCGGAGCAGGGCACGGTGTGGCTGCCCTACATCCTCCGCAAAATGGACCACGCCTACCTAATGGGCCGGGGGTCCAGGTGGGGGCCGAAGCTCGACCGCCGCCCCAGCGATATCTTCAGAGAGCACTTCATCGTGGCACCCTTCCCCGAGGAGAACGTGGCCCGGGTGGTGGAGGCGGTGGGCATCGAGCCCA
>JAPPKI010000367.1 GCA_028820035.1 bacterium
ACTTGCTGCCCGTCAGCGGTGGTGAACTCGCCAACCCGGGTGAAGTCGGCCAGGAAGGGCACGAGCCAGTCGGCCTTCAGATAAACGGTGTTCACCAAGATCAGCTTCTGGTTCCTGACCGCGTTCTCATCGACGATGGTGGGAACAAGCCCGCGGGTGCTTTCCGACACCCAGCCGTTGATGGCGTTTGCTGCGTTGCCGGCATCAGCAGTGTCGACTGGTTGGATGGCCGCTCCGTAATGGGCTGAAGCGATGTCAATGAAGGCCGACAGTGGCAGGAACCCGTCATCCGGAAAGAGCCGATTGGCCACTTCCAAAGTGGTGGGTTCGGCCGATGCCTCGGCCAATCGGAGAGAGGCGGCGTTGGCGGCACTGTGGATGCCCATCTCCGGAAACCCGAAGATTCTGTCAAGTGTTTCCCCGGAATCAGCCGATGCTCCGGCCCGGCTGAGGCTGAATGCGATGCCAATGCTCATCGGGCTGGATACGGCGTTGCCCTCTAGATGTCGGTGGAAGTCCCATCCAGCGGCGTTGACTCCGGCTACCCACTCGCTTGCGGGGGCCCCCGGATCAATGGGCAGACGAGCAACGGTAAGCGGCAACGCGGTCGATACCGCGGGCTCAGGGGCGATGGTTGCCGTGGCAGAAACTTCAGAGGTCGCGGTTGGATGTGATGCTCTGGTCGTGTCTGCTGAACCGCAGGCCAGCGCGATAGAGCCGAGCACGACAATCAAACCGATCAGCTTCGCCATACTTGTTTGACGCCCCAGACCCATCACAGGTTCCCAGGGGGTTGGGAATTAGAGCGCTGCTCGCAGGGCCGCAAGGTCGCGTCGGGCGGACTGAAGGATGTAGGCCGGGTGGTCGAAATCGGCGTCGTCGCGGCCAAAGCCCCACATGCCGTGAGAGAACTCGATGGTCCAGGTGGCGGTCGGGGATGCGGCGCTTATGGCTTCGGCCGCTGGCCGGAGCACTTCGCTCAGTTCGGCGGCACTGGTGGATTGAGGCACCTCCGCCACCTGAACGTGAACGTGGCGTACCCGATCTCCGAGCACACCCAACGGCTCCGACCACTCGTCTCGGGCCATGGGATGAACGTGGACGATGGCTCCTAGCCGGTCGGAGTCGGCAATGGAGTCGAACATGTCGCGAGCTACGTTGGGATCCTCAGCCACCGTTCCAAAGTGGCATTCGCACAGCAGCCGGGCGCCGTCGGGTACCTCGGCCTCGAACCGGCGGAGCCGTTCGGTGTAGTCGGCGATGGAGTCGGGGTCGCTGCCCACGTTGAACTTGACGCCTTGCGCCCTCACCCGCTCAATCCACGCCGCCGTCTCGGCTCGGTCGGCGTCGTCGGGCTCGTCCCAACTGGTGTAGCAGCTCAGGATTCTTATGGGCATCCCCGAGGCCAGCAGTGCATCGAGTTCCTCATCGGACACCGACCGGGCGTGACGCTCCCACAGCTCCAATCCGTCGAAACCGGCTTCGGCGATGTTCGGCAGCCACTCGGACACTCTGACGAGAGGGTGCCCTCCGGGCTCGGCCAAACCCCAGCGATTCGGTTCGATAGCCACTGTGCCCAAATAGATCTGCCCCGTCATCGTGGAGCGGGTGACGAGAATCGAACTCGCGTCATCAGCTTGGGAAGCTGGGGTTCTACCACTGAACTACACCCGCAGGTGTCCGGCACTATACCCAACCGGGAACAGTCCGTGAACCGACAATTGCCGTTCATACTGGGACGGCTAGTGTTCCTTTGAGCGGAACATCATTCCGCAATAGCGCAGATCGAGAGGGACGCCTATGCCTGATGTTGTCGGCTACCGGGCCAAGATCGGGGTCATCGTGCCATCGACCAACACCGTGGTCGAGCATGATTTCGCCCGGGTGCGACCTCCGGGTGTCACGTTCCACAGCGGGCGCTTTCTGGTAGAGGCACCGGACTTGAGCAGCGATGAGGCGTTTCTCCACTTCTTGGACCTGATCCGCCAGACCATCCCCACCGCCGTTCATGACCTCATGACCTGCAAACCCGATCACCTGCTCATGGGGATGTCGGCCGAGACCTTCTGGGGGGGCAAGGAGGGCAACGCCGCCTTCCAGGCCCGGGTGGCGGAGATCGCCGGCGACGTCGGCATCACATCGGGTGCGGCGGCCTGCAACGCCGCTTTGGAGCGCCTTGGCGTGTCGCGCATTGCCTGTTTGACGCCCTATCAGCCGGCGGCCGACGAGCAGGTGTACGGGTACTTCACCGAGTGCGGCTACGAAGTGAAGCGGGTCCACGGCCTGCGCTGCGATTCGGCTACGTCCATCGCCGACGTGACTCCTGAGGCCCTGGTGGGGGTGCTCAAGGAACTCGATGGCGACGACATCGAAGCCATTGTGCAGTGCGGCACCAATTTGTCCATGGTCGAGGTGGCCGATCAGGCCGAGCGGTGGCTGGGCAAGCCGGTGCTGGCCATCAACGCCATCTGCCTGTGGCACGCCCTGCGCACGCTGGACATCAACGACCAGTTCGTGGGCCACGGGATGATGCTGCGCGAGTTCTAGCCGCCCGTGCCGCCGCCCCACGCCATCGTCGTCGGTGCCGGCCCGGTCGGATGCGTGGCCAGCGCCATGCTGGCCTCGAGCGGCATCAACGCGACGCTGCTGGAGGCTGCCCTCGAGCTTCCCCGGGAATTGCGGGCATCCACTTTCCACCCCGCCACCCTGGATCTGCTTGACCGCTTCGGCGTGGTTGACGAGATGATCGGCCGGGGCTTGATTGCCCCCCGTTTCGCCTATCGGGACCGGCGTCAGGGGGTGGTGGCCGAGTTCGATCTCGGTGCGCTGGCCGACGTGACCGACCATCCGTTCCGGCTTCAGTGCGAGCAGTTCAAGCTGTGCGAGATCATGCTCGAACGGTTCCGCTCGATGGCCAA
>JAPPKI010000397.1 GCA_028820035.1 bacterium
CAAACCCCACTCCGTGCTCGATGACGAATTCGATCACCGTGGCGTCGGGCATCAGCAGCTGGGCGATGTTCACTCCCCACGACCGGTCGGTGAGGTCGCGCATCTTGGCGATCTCCACCTTGATGTCGTTGAGCTGGCCCGAGGAGGTCTCGATGATGCCCATGGCCCCGGCGTTGGACACCGCTGAGGCCAACTGGGCCCGGGCGATGTAGCCCATGGGGGCCTGCACCACGGGGATGTCGATGCCCAGCAGCTCGGAAATGCGGGTTCTCATCGCGCCAGCCTCATCGGCAACGGCGTCTTGGGTGAAATCACTTTCGCCGCCCCGGGCCGAACCCCCGGCGCCGGAGCTGGCGCAGAAGCGGGGGCAGCGGGCGGCGCAGGGGCCGGTAGAACAGCGGCAGCCGGTGGTAGGGAGAGGGTCGATCCGTGCTCCACTTGCCCGGCGGCGCCGAGGTGATCGAGGCCAGGCCCACCAGGCAGTTGTCGTAGTTCACCCTCCAACCGGCGAAGCCGAGCCATGCCCGCTCGCGGTCTTCCACGACGGGAACTCCGGCGCTGCGCAGCGCCTCGTAGGTGTCGTAAAACTCGTGGCGGCGCACCGTGATCGGGGAAATGTCCTTTGGATCGGGGTCATATTCGATGGCGAAGAAGTCGGCGATGTTGCGCAAAGCCACATAGCCCGCCCGGATCATGAACGGCGTGGCGGGAGAATGGGGCACCGCCACCGTCGACAGCATTATGGCGGCCGTGTCCAAGATGCAGCCCGCGGCAACAACCCATGAGCGATCGGAGCGCACCGACCGGAAGAAGGCCAGCGCGGGGTAGGTCTGGTGGGTCTCCTCAATATGGATGAACCAGTGCTCCCACTCGGTCCAGGTCTCTCCCATGTTCTCGAGGCCGCCGGTCTCGTGGGCCAAAATGATCATGGCCTCAGGCGTGGGCGGGGTTCCGGCCCTGATTTCGAGTCGGGCCACTGCGGACTCCCGAGCGCTGAACGCCATGTACATGAGGGGCAGGAAGCTGATCAGCAGCGCCACAATGCCCAACCCAATGAGGGCCTCGCCTATGGACAGAACCAGGCTGACCAGGTCTTCGGTGTCCCGAAAGCCCAACGTGGTGAGCGACGACCCGCTCAGGACCAACGCCTCCCGATACGGGCGCACATCCAGTGCCCAGAACATCATTGAGAACCCGTAGATGACCCCGGTAGCCCACACCATGGGCAGCAGCATGAGCGTGGTGGGGGCATAGCGGGCCAGCACCGCGTCTTTGGCCTCATACGACTTGCGGCGGCGGGCGACCAACGAGAACAAATGCCTCATGCCGACGTACACGAAGCGGATCAAAAGGCTCCGCTCGGCCCGGGGCACCACCACGGTTTGTATGGCGGCCAACAGCGTGCCCACTGCGATCAGAGCCCCGACCGCGAACACAACTGTCTCAGCGAAGCTCATACCCGCACCAGGATACGGGACTCCCGCTTACGCCTTGTTCAACCTCGATGACTGCCCGGCTTAGATTCCCCGACTACCACTACTGTTCAGCCATGGCGAAGATCCAGATCGGCCCTGAGCTCACCAACGACGCCCCGGTGGGAACGGCAATTGGGGCCGTTCCGCCCCGGCGCACACCGGTTGAAGTGCCCACCCATCGGTACATCTCACCAGAGTGGGCCGAGCTAGAAATGGCCCACGTGTGGCCCCGGGCCTGGCAGCTGGCCTGCACGGTGGACCATGTCCCGGCGCCGGGCGACTGGTTCGAGTATTCAGTCGGCAACCTGTCGGTGCTGGTGGTACGGGACGACGACGGGGTGCTGCGGGGATTCCAGAACGTGTGCCGCCACCGGGGCAACGTGCTGTGTACCGGCTCGGGGTCGGGCCTCACCGAGCTGCGCTGCATCTATCACCGGTGGAGCTGGACGTTAGACGGCAAGCTGCGGGAGGTGCCGTCGCGCCGGGGCTTCGGGGCGCTGCGTAACGACGACTACCCGCTGTTCCCGGTGCAGGTGGGCACGTGGGGGCCGCTGGTGTTCGTGAACTTAGACCTCGACGCCGACCCGTTGGACGACTACCTGGAAGCCATTCCCGGCCTGCTGGAGTGGGCCCGCATGGACGAGTACGCCTGCGCCTACGACCTCACCGTGCCGCTGCCGTGCAACTGGAAGACCCTCATCGAGGCGTTCAGCGAGACCTACCACGTGCAGGGCATCCACCGCGAGATGCTGCCCAGCTGCGACGACGTCAACTCGGTGAACCGCCTCTACGGCCGCCACGGCTCGCTGCACCAGCCCTATGGCGTCCCCAGTCCCCGGCTGCGCGACGGGGCCACCGACCAGGAGATCTGGGAGTCCATCATCGTCACCCAGGGGGCTCGCTACGGCCAGGACTCCGAGAACCCTGGGCCGTGCCCGCCGGTTCCCGACGGCGGCAGCGTGCGCGACGTTCTGGAGGGCCTGGTTCGGGCCCAGACCGCTCAAAAGGGCCTCGACCTCGACAGCTTCGACCAGTCGCAGATACTGGATTTGTTCCAGTTCAACCTATTCCCCAACACCACGGTGATCGTGATGTGCGACTCCATCACAGTGCTCAGATCCCGCCCCGGCGACACCCCCGACGACGCCTTCATGGACCTGCTGCACCTCGACCGCCGATCGCCCGGCACCGAGCGGACCCAGCCCATGCAGGCTGTCATCCCCGCCGAAGAGGCCTCCATGAACCTGGTGTTCGACCAGGATCTGTCCAACCTCCAGCGAGCCCAGCGGGGCCTGCACCAGCCCGGCTTGGACCACATCGTGTTGAGCCGGGAAGAGATGCGGATCATCAACCTCCACTACAACCTCGAGGAGTTCATCGGTGTCCGCGAGCTCTCCGACGAGGCGGTTGCCGAAATCGAGGCCCTGCGCGCCCAGCC
>JAPPKI010000407.1 GCA_028820035.1 bacterium
GTGCTGCCGGTGGTGGCCAGTACCACCGGTGTCGCACTCTCCCCGGCAGCGGGCGTGGCGGTAGAGCTCGGTCCGAGGGAGGAAGGCGGTTCCGCACCGTTGGCCGGGCGCCCATAGTTCTCTGCAAGCACGGTGTTCTCGTAATAGAAGCCCAGGATTTGCTGGGCACTGTGTCCGGCCTGGGCCCGGGCAAGGCCTCCCCACTGGCTCATTCCCACTCCGTGGCCCCAGCCGCTGCCGGTGAACGTGGCGGTTGCGGTGGGATCGACGACGAGCACCGGTGAGGGATTGGGATTCTGCTGGGCGGAGGAGGGGGCCGCGATCAGCAATGATGCCGCGACCATGAGTGCTGTCGAGGCGGCAATAATCTGTGATAAGCGAGGACGGTTCAACACCGTCAATCGCTGCCAATGCATAGAACGTCCAAAACCGGTTGGCCGCCCGCCGGGCAATTCTCCCAGTTTCGGCTCCTGCCATCAAGTACACCGACATGGCAGAAGCCGTCTTCACTGCGGTGGGAGGCTTCTCGGGTGAAAGCGAAACCAGGAGTACAGGTAGGGTGTCGTAGTGGTTCGTCGTCTGCTTGAGCGAGCTCTCCCCCGAGAAACCCGCCGTCGACGGCTGGTCAGCAGGGCGATGGCCATCATCCGGGAGGCACGCCGCGCGGTCCGCCGCACCCAGACAGCAGAGCCGCCCGCCGAGCCTGAGCCCGAACCAGCTCCGCCGCGCCAGCCGGCCGGTGTGACCTATCGAGAGTGGTTCTGCCGGCTGCCAGCCGATCCCAGCGTCCTGTCGGTTCAGCGGCAGTGGTTTGACGAGTGGACCCGACCGCTCAGGGTGTGGGGGCTGGTGGTGGACGGCGGCGGCGATGTGGCTGCCACCGAGGCGTCGCTGCACGACCAGTCGTGGGGGCTGGTCGAGGTGGTCAAAGTCGAGGCTGGCGGGCTGGTTGAGGAGTTCGACCGGCTGTCGCGGGACTGTCCCCGGGATCTGGTGGTGCTGCTGCGGGCTGGCGACCGGCTTCGGCCCGATGCGGTGTTCCAGATCGCGCAGGCCGCGTGGCGCGACCCATGGCTGGAGTTGGTGTATTGGGATGATGACCTGGCCGATCTGGGTGAAGTATGGGAGTGGCATCTCGCGGGGATGCCTGAAGGCGTCTATTTCGAAGACGACCTTGACCGCGTGAGCCGGCCCCGCTTCAAGCCGGGCTGGTCGCCCGATCTCCTCGTGTGTGCCAACTACATCGGACGGGCCTTTGCCGTCCGGGCCCGATCCCTTCAAGTCGAAGTCGCCCTGCGCTACCGCGATGCTGGGGCCACTGACGACTCCCTGTGGTGGGATCTGCTGCTGGGGCTGGAAGTCGTCGACCAGCAAGTGTGCCGCCTGCCGGCGGTGTTGCAGGCCGGGGACCGCCGCGACGACCGAGTGGAAACGCACCATCTGGAGTTGGTGAACCGCTGGTTGTCGCGGCAGGGCTGGCCGGCTCGGGCCGAGGCGGGGGCCAGCGGCGTCAACCTGGCGTGGGCGCCAGCTCGGGATGTGCCGGTAAGCATCATCGTTGCCACCCGCCACAATCGAGGCTTGCTAGAGGGCGCATTCGACTTGGTCCGTTCAGCCAAGCACCCTGCCGTTGAGCTCGTCATCGTGGACAACGGCGGCCGCAGCGACGACAACGAGGCCTGGTACCGGGCTCGAGCCGCTGATCTGAACCCCGAGGTCATCTGGTGGGATGAGCCGTTCAACTACTCCGCGGTCAACAACCGGGCGGCGGGCCAAGCCACCGGAGAAGTGCTGATTTTCTTGAACGACGACACCTCGCCCGGTCATCCCGGATGGCTGGACAACCTCAGTGGCTGGGCTCAGCGATCCGAGGTCGGCGTCGTCGGCCTCCAACTTATCGACGACAAAGGGCTGATTCAGCACAGCGGGGCAGTCATCGGCATGACCGGGCTGGCCGGCCACCTGTTCCAGGGCATGGCTCCGCATTCCGACAGCCTCATGGGGTCCACTGATTGGACCCGCAACGCAGTGGCGGTGACCGGCGCCTGTATGGCCGTGCGCCGTTCGGTGTTCGAGGAAGTCGGCGGGTTCGACGAGCGCCTGGAGCTCTGCGGTAGCGATGTGGTGCTCGGGTTGCGGGCTCGGCAGGCCGGATACCGCAACGTGGTGTCGGCGGCCACCCCGATCACCCACAAGGAGTCGGCCACCCGTGGCTCGGAGATCCCCGACGGCGACGTGTTCGCCAGCTACTGGGCCTATCAGCGCTGGCTGATGGGGGGTGACCCCTACTTCTCCCCGAACCTCAGTGCCGCCCACCCCGAGCCGACGGTGTACTGCGAGGAGAAGCCAGGCGTGCTGAAGCAGCTCACCGAGATGCTGGGTCGGCCCATGGAAGTCTTCTACCAGCGTAACGAGACCGGGGAGGCCCACGCCCTGGCCTTCGCTTCCGAGGCGGATCGGCAGTTGGCCGAGTCGGTTCGCCAAGGCCATCGAGCAGTGCGGGGCCAACACGAGGTGAGAACCGTCAACTGGTTTGTGCCCGAGTTCCAGAACCCCTTCTACGGCGGCATCCACACCGTGTTCCGGCTGGCCAGCCATTTGGCCGTGAATCACGGGGTGGAGAACCGGTTCATGGTGATGGCCGGTCCCGTCGACCACGACGAACGGTGGTACCGGTCGGGAATTTCTGCGGCCTTCCGGTCGCTGGCCGACAGCCCCATCGCCTACCACGATTCCTTCGCCTTCGATCCCAGCGATGTTCCTTCGGCTGATGCAGCCATCGCCACCATGTGGACCACCGCCTATTTCGCGGCTCGCACCCCTGGCCAGACTCGCCGCTTCTACTTGATTCAGGACTTCGAGCCCATGTTCTACCCGGCGGGCACGCTCTATGCCCTGGCCGAGCACAGCT
>JAPPKI010000440.1 GCA_028820035.1 bacterium
CGGCCTGCTTCATCCTGGCGGTGGACGACACCATGGAGTCGATCCTCGACTGGTACGGAGAGGAGGGGCGGATCTTCAAAGGGGGATCGGGGGCGGGCGTCAACCTGAGCCTCATCCGGTCTCGCCAGGAGAAGATGAGCGGCGGGGGCGCTCCCAGCGGCCCGGTGAGCTTCATGCGAGGCGCGGACGCCTCGGCGGGCACCATCAAGTCGGGGGGCAAAACCCGGCGGGCGGCCAAGATGGTGGTGCTGGATGCCGACCATCCCGACGTATCCGAGTTCATTTGGTGTAAGGCCATCGAGGAGCGCAAGGCCCGGGCGCTGCGAGATGCCGGCTTCGACATGGACCTCGACGGCGCCGATGTCCACTCCATCCAGTATCAGAACGCCAACAACTCGGTGCGGCTCAGCGACGAGTTTATGACCGCGGTGGTGGACGACGGCGAGTGGCAGCTCATCGCCCGCACCACCGGTGAAGTGCTGGAAACAGTGTCAGCCCGGTCGCTGCTCTCCCAGATCGCTGAGGCCGCCTGGGAGTGCGCCGACCCCGGGGTGCAGTTCGAGACCACCATCAACCGGTGGAACACCGCGGCTGAAACCGGCCGTATCACCGCCAGCAACCCCTGTTCGGAGTACCTCCACCTGGACAATTCAGCCTGCAACCTGTCCAGCTTGAACCTGCTGTCGTTCGTCGACGACGACGGCGCATTCGATGTGGAGGGTTTCAGCGCCGCCGTGAGAGTGATGACCGTCGCCCAGGAGATACTGGTCGGCCCTTCGCACTATCCCACTGAGCAGATCGGGGCCACCACCCGACGGTTCCGCCAACTGGGCTTGGGCTACGCCAACCTGGGGGCCATGCTCATGGCCTTGGGCTTGGCCTACGACTCCGACGAGGGCCGGGGTGTGGCTGCGTCGGTCACTGCGCTGATGACCGGTGTGGCCTACGAGACCTCAGGGCGAATGGCCGCCCGCCTGGGACCGTTCGAGGGGTTCGCCGAGAACCAGGAGCCCACCCGGCGAGTGCTGCGGATGCACCGAGACGCGCTGAGCCGCCTGGAAGCCGAGCCGGTGCCCCAAGAGGTGCTCAACGCCGCCCGGGCCGCGTGGGACGCCGCGGTGGAGTGGGGGGACACCGTAGGGGTCCGCAACTCGCAGGCCACGGTGCTGGCCCCCACCGGAACCATCTCGTTCATGATGGACTGCGACACCACCGGCATCGAGCCCGATTTGGGCCTGGTCAAGACCAAGAAGCTGGTGGGGGGCGGCACCATGCCCATCGTCAACCAGACGGTGGATCGGGCGCTGCACCGTCTGGGCTACAGCCCGGAGCAGGTGGCCGACATCGAGGCCCACGTCCACGAGCGGGGCACGGTGGTGGGCGCTCCCCATCTGAACCCGGCCCATCTGCCGGTGTTCGCCTGCTCCATGGGCGACAACGTGATCTCTCCGAGCGGCCACGTGAAGATGATGGCTGCGGTGCAGCCCTGGCTCTCCGGGGGAATCAGCAAGACCGTCAACGTTCCTGAGGGGACCACCGCGGCCGAGATCGAGCAGCTTTTTGTGGATGCCTGGCAGATGGGGGTCAAGGCGCTGGCCGTCTATCGGGACAACTGCAAGGTGGGCCAACCCCTATCGGTTGCCGATGCCTCGGCCACTCAGCCCGATCAGGCGCCCGGTTCGTCAACGGCACCAGCCTCGGCGCAGCCTGAGCGCCGTCGGCTGCCCCGATCCCGCACCAGCCGCACCTTCGAATTCCGGGTAGCCGACTGCAAGGGATTCGCCACCGCGGGGCAGTACGAGGACGGCAGCCCCGGCGAGATCTTCCTCAGGGTGTCCAAGCAGGGCTCCACGCTTTCGGGGGTCATGGACTCGTTTGCCATGGCGGTGAGCCATGGATTGCAATACGGGGTGCCGCTGCGGGCCTATGTGGACGCTTTCACCGGCATGCGCTTCGAGCCGAACGGGATGACCGACGACCCCGACATCCGCATCGCCACCAGCCTGATCGACTACTTGTTCCGCCGCCTAGCGGTGGAGTACCTCGACGCCGAAGAGCGGCTCGAACTGGGGATATACACCACCGACGAGCGCCTCCAGCCCACTCTGCCGGGGGTGGAGGAGCAGGTTCCGGTCACCATTCCCGGCGACGTCGTGGAACCCGACCCTCCGTCACCCTTCACCCGCCAGTTCCCCCTCGACTCCCATGCCCCATTCTGCGCCGATTGCGGCGTCCTCATGGTGCGGGCCGGAAGCTGCCACGCCTGCCCCGACTGCGGCTCCACCTCCGGCTGCTCCTAATCAAGCCTCGGCCCCAGCTTCGGCACAGAAGCATCTCGCGTTGGTAGTTTGACCACGCCTGCCATCGGGTCAGGCAGAGGAGGATTTCATGAGAGCGGCGCTGTTTTTGGACGGTCGGGAAGATCTGGTGGTGGACGAGGTGGACGTTGCGGCCCCGATCGGTAGTGAGGTGCTGATTCAGACCGCGGCGTCAGGGCTGTGCCATAGCGACTTGCACTTCATGGAGACCGACGGCTGGGTGGTACCCCGACCGATCGTGCTCGGCCATGAGGCCGCCGGCATCGTGGAGGCGGTGGGGCCCGATGTGCGCGAAGTGAAACCCGGCGACCACGTCATCTGCTGCCTGTCGGTGTTCTGCGGGCGCTGCGGTTTCTGCTTGAGCGGCCAGCCCTACCTGTGCGTGCAGAGCCGGGTCGATTGTGTTCGCTCCGAGGATCAACCCGCCCGGCTCAGTCGTCACGGCCAGGAGGTGTTCCAGTTTGCCAACCTGTCGTCGTTCGCCGAGCAGATGCTGGTCCACGAGAACGCGGTGGTGAAGGTCCGCGAGGAAATGCCACTCGACCGGGCCGCGCTCATCGGCTGCGGGGTCACCACCGGCACCGGCGCGGTGT
>JAPPKI010000416.1 GCA_028820035.1 bacterium
GGCCAAGAAGGAGAATGTCCGATTGGGCAAGGTTGTCAAGGTGGAGGCTGCCGATGGAAACATTCTGGACACCTACCTCCACACTCAGGATGGCAGAGGGACCAGTGCTGTGGTGGTAGAAGCCCGCGCCATGAGCCAAGACCTGGCCCACGAGGTGGCTCTTCACATTGCCTTTGCCAAGCCCTCGGTGCTGCATCGCGACGACGTTGACCCCGACGAAGTAGAGCGGGAGCGGATCGCGCTCACCGAGATGACCAAAGCTGAGGGCAAGCCCGAGCAAGCTTGGGAAAAGATCGTCAGCGGCCGCCTGCGGGCATGGTTTGCCGAGCGCGTCCTGCTGGAACAGGGCATGTTCGGTGAGAAGGAGACCGTAGAATCTCGTTTGGGTGACGGTGAGATTATCCGTTTCGAGTTGGCGACCATCGGCAGTTAGCGCTGCACGATGACCACCGACGGCGCCAAGCGATCAGGCCGGTGGGACCGGATTGTTCTGAAACTCTCCGGCGAAGCATTTGCCGGAGAGGCCGGATATGGCATTGACGGCGAGATCGCGGCGCAAATTGCCGACGAAATCGTCGAAGTCAGGGCTGAGTTCGACGTAGATGTGGCGGTCGTGGTCGGAGGGGGAAACATCTGGCGGGGGATGACCGGGGCGGGCGCGGGCATGGACCGGGCTCAAGCCGACTACATGGGGATGTTGGCCACGGTTATCAACGCCCTTGCCCTCCAGGACACGCTTGAACGACTCAATCAGCCCACTCGGGTACAGACGGCCATCGGCATGGCCCAAGTGGCCGAGCCGTATATCCGCCGCAGGGCCATTCGCCACCTGGAGAAAGGCCGGGTAGTGATTTTTGCGGCCGGAACCGGCAACCCGTTCTTCACCACTGACACCGCGGCTGCTCTGCGGGCAGTGGAGATTGAGGCCGGTGTGCTGTTGAAGGGAACTCACAGTGGCACCGATGGGGTCTATACCGCCGACCCCCGGATCGACCCAGATGCCGAGAAGCTCGATGAGGTGCAGTATTTGGATGTGCTGTCCCAGGGTCTGAGGGCCATGGACAGCACCGCCGTCTCATTGTGCATGGACAACAAATTGCCCATCGTCGTCTTCGACCTCATGAAGCCGGGAAACGTACGCGCCATACTCGACGGCCAACCGATAGGTACTCTGGTGTCGTGAGGGGTTATCCGACGACCTCGAAGTCATGACGACCGGTTCTGATGTCTTCCTGCCGCGCGGCCGGAGTCGTTGAAGGATGCGAGTGGGATGACCACCGGCAATGAGCTGACCGACTTGGTGCTGGAGGAGGCCGGGGGGCGAATGGACTCTGCGGTGCATCACACCCGACAGCAGTTCGCCTCCGTCCGGACCGGACGGGCATCTCCGGCGCTGTTTGAGAGGTTTCTCGTGGACTACTACGGCACTGAAGTGCCGCTCCAGCAGCTTGCCAGTTTCAGTGTTCCCGAGGCGCAGCTTCTGGTGATCTCCCCATTCGACAAAGGCTCGATTGCCGCAATTGAGCGGGCCATCATCCAAGCTGATCTCGGGCTCAACCCCAGCAATGACGGCAACGTGGTGCGACTGACATTCCCACCGCTAACCGAGGAGCGCCGCCGCGAGCTGGTACGGCTGGTCAAACAGATGGCAGAAGAGGGGCGGGTGGCGATTCGCAACACCCGCCGCAGCGGGCGCCATGAGGTTGATCAACTCAGCAAAGCCGGCGACGTTTCCGAGGACATTGCGGCTCGGGCCGAGAAAGACCTTGACCAGCTAACCCACGACCATGAGCAGCTCATCAATGATGCCTTGAGCGTCAAAGAACAAGAGCTGCTTGAAATCTAAACTGTCTGAATAACTGGAGGGGCAGTGGCCGAAGACAATCCTTTCCAAAAACCCAACGACCCGTCTGGAGAGCCGCCCGACGACGAGCAGGCCGGCTTCTTGGATGATCTGACATCTCTCTTCGACGAAGAAGAAGATGACGCTGATCTGCCTCGCTGGGATGAGCCCACCGATGCGGAATCAGAGCCGGAGGAGGATTGGGACAGTCTCACCGATGCTGCTCCCCGCTGGCGCGACGATGCGGCAGAGGACTCCTTTGCCGACCTGTCCGGTCCAGAAGACGTCAGCCACGCTCCGGAGGAGGCGAGCGTTTTCGAAGACCCAGTGCCCACTGAGGCAGTGGAATTCCCCTCGGTAGACCGGGTAGACGAGGTCTTGTCCTTGGATGTTTCTGATTCTCCGATTGCCTCGGGGATTGTCGAGACCCGGGACTCTCCGTTGATGCCGCCATCTCCGGCAATGGCTGATGGCCGGACATCTTCTCGAAACGGCAACACCATGACCGCTCTCGTAGTTGGTCTGGTGCTTGGCGGAATCGTCTTGGGCGCCATTGCCCTAGGCGAGGAGGTCACGCTCGCGGTGCTTGTCATTGCGCTCTTGATTGCCGCCGCGGAGTGGTTCACCACCATGCGCCATGCGGGCTATCAACCTCCGGCGCTGGTGGGGTTTGCCGCAGTGGTGGCCATGCCGCTGGCTGCTTACTGGCGAGGTACCGACGGCATCGTGCTGGTGTTGGTATTCGCCCTGTTCGGCTCGGGGCTGTGGTACCTGGGCGGAGTGGGCGGTAACCGGGTCCTGGCCAACCTCGGGGTAACCCTGCTGGGGATCACCTACATCGGGGTGGCCGGGGCCTTCGGCGGACTCCTGCTGGACATGCCCGACGGCGCCGAACTGGTGCTGAGCGCACTGATATTGACCGTGGCCCACGATGTGGGCGCATACGCGGTTGGGCGGGCCGCAGGCCGCACACCGCTGTCAAAGGCCAGTCCCAACAAGACGGTGGAGGGCCTGATCGGCGGCACCATCCTCACCATCGCGGCTGCGCTGGTGTTCATCTC
>JAPPKI010000400.1 GCA_028820035.1 bacterium
GGAGGCCACAACGGCTTTCGAGGCCGCCCCATTCGTCCGCTCTGGCAACCTTCCGTTCTTCAGGATAGTGAGCGGTGGCCGCGGCCTCCCAGCCCATATCCTGACCCTGTGACCGATGACCGCACGCTCATGGAGCTGGCCTTGGCCCAGGCCCGGCAGGCGGCTGAGCAGGGCGAGGTCCCCATCGGCGCAGTGGTGGCCATCGACGGGGAGGTGGTGGCGGCTCGTCACAACGAGCGGTTGAGCACCAACGACCCCACCGCCCATGCCGAGATATTGGCCCTGCGAGATGCGGGCGTAGCGCGGGGCTCGTCCCGGCTCGACGGAGCAGTGCTGGCCACCACTCTGGAGCCCTGTCCGATGTGTGCCGGGGCGGCGGTGATGGCCCGGGTGGCCCGGGTGGTGTTCGCCGCCGAGGACCCCAAGGCCGGGGCGTGCGGCACGCTCTACAACCTGGGCGCCGATCCTAGGCTCAACCACAACTTCGAGGTGGTCGCCGGCATCGGCCGAGACGAGTCCGCCGCCCTGCTCAAAGACTTCTTCGCCGAACTCCGCTGAGCTAGCGGCGCTTCTTGCGGTTGCCGGGCTTGCCGCGCTTGCGGGGCCAGAAGACCCAAGCGGCGAGGACCACAGCCACCGGGATGGCCACTATCAGCGCAATGGTGCTGCCGCTGATGCCTCCGCCCCCCGATCCAAGGGCGGCGGACTCGGGGAGCCACTCCGGAGGGGCCGCGGCCGGGTCGTAGTCGAACTCGAACTCCTCGGTGGCCCAGTCCCCATCGGAGTCGTCCAGCAACTCCCATATCACCTTGTATGTGCCGGGCTCGGTGAGCGGGTCGAAGCGGCCCCGCACTAGGTGGCCGTTCACCTCAATCCTCGTCAGGGCGCGGGTGCCGTCGGGGTATTGCAGCGCCACGCCGTTCGACTGGTGGGGTCGGATGGGCTCTCGGAACTCCATCTCCACCCGGTCGACCATTCCGCCCACCGTTTGGCCGGGATCCGGGGCCGACCGTCGCATCTCCGCATGGGCGGCGGCGGTATCGCTGAACACCACCAGCAGGGATAGCAGCAGGGCCAGCACGATGGCGATCGCCACCACCAATGCCACCGCCCTCTGTGCCCTTTTGCGGGTCCGAGCCCTCACACCTCCACACTATTTCCCGCCGAACCCCCTACAAACAGCCGACTGTCACACCTGCGGCGTATCGTGCAGGAAATGCATGCGATGGGCGGCGCCCACGGCGCCATCGGCCACGATCCAACCGGGGTCAAGGGCAAGCAGATCGCCGGGCAGACGATCCGCCGGGTGGCCGGTTTCGCGCGCCCCTACCAGGGCATGCTCATAGGCTTCGTGGTGGTTCTCCTGCTGGGGGCGCTGCTGTCGCTGGTGCCGCCGCTTCTGTTCCGCTCGATCATCGACGACGCCATCGCCAACAGTGACCGGGGCCAGGTACACCTGCTGGCCGGCATCATCGTGCTGGCCGCCTTCGGGGAGGCGGCGCTGTCGTTCATTGAGCGCTACTGGTCGGCCCGCATCGGCGAGGGGTTGATCTACGACCTGCGGGTGGGACTGTACGACCACGTGCAGCGGATGCCGATGGCTTTCTTCACCCGAGTGCAAACCGGATCGCTCATCAGCCGGATGAACAACGACGTGATCGGCGCCCAGCGGGCGTTCACCGGCACACTCGGCTCGGTGGTGTCCAACACCATCGTGCTGGCCACCACGCTGGTGGCCATGTTCCTTTTGGAGTGGCGGCTCACACTGATGGCGCTGGCCCTATTGCCGGTGTTCATCCTGCCCACCAAGCGGGTGGGCCGGAAGCTCCAAGCCCTCACCCGGGAGTCGATGGAGCACAACGCCTCCATGAACACGGTGATGACCGAGAAGCTAAACGTTTCGGGGGCGCTTCTGGTGAAGCTGTTCGGACGCCACAACCAGGAGCGCGACGGCTTCGGCGCCACCGCCGGGCGGGTGCGCGACATCGGGGTGCGCAGCGCCATGTACGGGCGGACTTTCTTCATCGCCCTGAGCCTGGTGGGGGCGGTGGGCGCCGCCATGTTGTACTGGGTGGGAGGCCAGCTGGTGATCTCCGGGGCGATCACCGTGGGAACCCTGGTCGCCATGGGGCTGATGGTTGTGCGGATCTACACCCCGCTCACCAGCTTGACCAACGCCCGGGTAGACGTGATGACCGCGCTGGTGTCGTTCGAGCGGGTGTTCGAGGTGCTGGACACGCCCAACCCCATCGCCGACCGGCCCAACGCGGTCGCGCTGCAACAGCCCAAGGGGCGAATCGAGCTGGCCGATGTGACCTTCACCTATCCGCCCAGCGACGACAGGCTGGCCTCGCTGCAAACCGACACCGCCGCGCCGGAGGCCACCGGCCAGCCGGTTCTGCGCCACCTGTCGGCGGTGATCGAACCGGGGCAGTTGGTGGCGCTGGTGGGGCCGTCGGGCGCGGGCAAGACCACTTTGGCCGCGCTGTTGACCCGTCTGTACGACGTGGACGACGGCGCGGTGCTGATCGACGGGACCGACGTGCGGGATGTGGCCCAGGAGTCGCTGAGGGCGTCAATGGGAGTCGTGCCCCAAGATCCCCACCTGTTCCACGAGACGGTGGCCGACAACCTGCGCTATGTGAGGCCCGACGCCACCCAAGCGGAGATGGAAGCCGCCTGCCGCTCGGCCCACATCCACGATCTCATCGCCTCGCTGCCCGAGGACTACAACACCGTGGTGGGCGAGCGGGGCTATCGGCTGTCGGGAGGCGAGAAGCAGCGGCTGGCCATCGCCCGGGTGCTGCTCAAGGATCCGGCCATCGTGGTGTTGGACGAGGCCACCAGTCATCTCGACAGCGAGAACGAGGCGCTGGTGCAGCAGGCCCTGGCCATCGCCC
>JAPPKI010000341.1 GCA_028820035.1 bacterium
TCCACATCATGCTGGCGGCGTTGATCGCCCCCATGCACGACCCGCTGCGGATCGCCGAAGACCTGGCCGTGCTCGACCGCATCAGCAAGGGCCGCATCAGCGTGACGGTGGCCGGGGGCTATGTGCCGTCGGAGTTCGAGATGTTCGGGTATACGACGGGCGACCGGGTGCGCCTCACCGTGGAGATGGTGGAGACCCTCAAGGCGGCGTGGACCGGCGAGCCGTTCGAGTTCCGGGGCCGCACCGTGCGGGTCACCCCCACCCCGTACCAGAATCCCCGGCCGGCCATCTGGCTGGGCGGCAGCGGCGAGAAGGCGGCCCGCCGGGCGGCCCATATCGCCGATGGGTTCCTGCCCACCATGCCCGAGTTCTGGGACTTCTACCGCGACGAGGTCATCCAACTGGGCCGTGACGACCCGGGCCCGGCCACCTCCGGCGGAGTCGGCTACCTGCACATCACCCACGACCCCGACGCCACTTGGGCCAAGGTCGCCCCCCACGCCCTGCACGAGATGAACGCCTACGGCCAATGGGCCGACGAGTCAGGCGCGGCCACCGGCTACGAGCCGGTGAACGACGCCGATGCGCTGCGGGCCATGGGCATGCACCACCTCATCTCCCCGGCCGAGGCCATCGACATGATCCAGGCCATGGGCGATTTCGACGCCCTCATGTTCCACCCCCTCATGGGCGGCCTCGACCCCGCCCTAGCCTGGGAAAACCTCCGCCTCTTCGAAACCGAGGTGCTACCTCACCTCTAACCGCCGAAGCGGTTGGTGGCGTTGACGGCCGCCTCCACCATTGCCGGCTCGGTGGCGAGATGGCCGGCGTCGACGACAACAAGCTCGCTGTCCGGCCAGGCGTCGGCTAGCTCCCTTGCGGTAGCGAGCGGGGCGCTGTGGTCGAGCTGGCCGTGGATCAACACCGCGGGAATGCCGTGCAGGCGGTGGGCATTGCGGATGATCTGACGGGGTTCCAGCCAGGCGCCATTGTCGAAATAGTGGGTGACGATGCGGGCGAACCCCATGCGGAAGCGGGGATCGTCGTATCGGGGATTCGGCTCGGCGCCTGAGACGACTGCGTCCTCCCATCGACACCACTCAGCGGCAGCCTGCTCCCGGACTGTCAGATCGGGGCTGTTGAGCAAGCGGTAATACGCACTGACGAGATCCTCGTCTTGGCCGCTCACACCCGCGCCAGCGTGAAACCTCTCCCAGGCCTCCGGAAAAATGCGACCAGCGCCGTGATATAGCCAGCGGATCTCATCTCGATCAGAAGTGGTCACTGCCAGCAGCACGAACTCCGAGACCTTCTCAGGATGTCGTTGGCCGTATAGGAGCGCGAGCGTCGACCCCCAGCTATTGCCAAACACGAGCCACTGGTCGATGCCTAGATGGGACCGAAGCGCTTCCATATCCCGAACAAGATGGTCGGTGGTGTTGTGCTCAAGGCTGGTGTCGAAGTCACCGGCATGTGGGGTACTCCGCACGGACCCTCGCTGATCGAACAGCACAATCCTGTAGAGCGCCGGATCGAAGAACCGCCGATGCGTCGGCGTACAGCCACTCCCCGGCCCGCCGTGCACCACCACCGCTGGCTTCCCCTCGGGATTGCCACAGGTCTCCCAATAGACGCTGTTCCCATCGCCAACGTCCAATTGGCCTGCGTCATACGGCTCAATCTCCGGAAAGAGTCCTGCCATCAGGTCCCCAATTGCACTGAACCAATGCTTCCCATGCCTCTTGTATGTCTGTACGGGCCACTAGCAGCCGGTAGCGGCTCTCAAGACTAAGCAGGCCTCTTCCAAGCGCTCCGAACTGAGTTGGGTCACCCGACGCCGGAATGCTTGGCGGGGAAGAGTGTGGATGGTGTCGAAGTTGATAACGCTGTCGGCGGGAACTCCATCATCAGCCACAGTGAGGGGCAACTCCGAAGACAAGCCGCGGCGGGTACGGGTGAGCGCGGCTACAACCACTGAGCCAATGCGATCAGCTACGGGATCGCGGGTGAGCACCAGCACCGGTCGATCGCCACCAGGAGCGTCGGCTAACCAGATCTCACCCCGCTGCATCGACCCAATCCGACCAGTCTTCAGCCGGCGCCCAACGCTCTGTCGACGCAAAGGCCAGCTCCTCAGGGGTCAGCGGATTTTCCTCGTAGACGAGGGCATCATGCTGCGCAGCCAGCGCGTTGAGGTGGCGGCGCAGTGCCTCCCGCATCATTTGGGATTGCGGGATTCCCAGGGACACCGACATCTCCCTGACCTTCTCCGCCACTTCGGGCTCCACCCGGAAGCTCAGCATTGTCATACAAGTAGTCTAATCTGTATGACAGCCAGAATGCGAGCGCACATTTACCCTTCAGAGGGCACTTGGTAGCGGTCTACGTAGTCGGCGAACTGGTCGCGGACTTCGTCCACATCCAGGCCGAATTGGTCGAGGGTGTAGCGGTGTCTTCCGAAGCGGTCTTGGGGGTTTTCTTCCATCCAGGCGGCCATCCTGCGGCGGCCTAGGTCGTCGAGCTCCATGTTGAAGTGGCGGTAGATGCGCTCCACTGAGCCCACCGGGTCGTCCATGAGCTCGGCGTACTGGAGGTCGAACACGGTGTCGTCTGAGCCCCGCTGGTCGCGGAACTCGGTGCCTGCTTTGACGCCGTGCAGGCACTTGTCCCGCCAGGTTCGGCCTACCCGGGCGAAGTCCACCTGGTCGGTGTTGGTGGCGTGGAGGGTGCTGTTGAGGCTGGCCACCGACCCCACAACCTTGAGCGGGTCGCGGTGGGTCCACACCACCCGGGCATCGGGGTACACGGCATACACGGCGTCCATGTGCCACATGTGGCCCGGTGTCTTCAGCGCCCACCGCTGGGTCGGGATGGTGGATTGCAGCACCTGCAAGCACA
>JAPPKI010000144.1 GCA_028820035.1 bacterium
CTATTTCAGTATATTACAATATTTTTCAATATAGCAACATTCCAGCAGAAGAATATTTTCGCTGTTCCGTATCGTGGAACGGTTTTGTTTGCGGGGTAGTCTGCGGACATGGCGGTGCAGTCGGTTGAACGGGCGTTTCTGCTGCTGCGAACCCTGGCGCAGGGGCCATTGGGGGTAACCGAGCTCGCCGATCACGTGGAGCTGCCCAAGAGCACGGTGGCCCGGTTGCTGTCCGCGCTCGAGGCTGAGAACGCGGTGGAACAAGTCGAGGCCGGCGGGGCCTACCGAGTGGGGCCCGGTCTGATCGACATTGCCGGCGCAGTCCCCGCGGGCCGCAACCTCATCACCGCCGCCCGCCCCCACCTATTGGAGTTGACCGAAGCGACGGGGGAAGCGGCCGGCCTGTCGATCATCGACAACGGCCGGGCCCATTACCTGGACCAAACCCAGATCTCCTCCGACATCCAAATCCGGGACTGGACCGGCGAGCACACCCCGATTCATGTCGTGGCCGCGGGGCTGGTCATGCTGGCCCACCTCCCCGCCGACCAGCAGGATGAATTCCTCGGCCAACCGCTTGAGGTCTGCACCCAGTGGACCGTTGTGGACCCCGGCGCGATACGGGATCGCCTAACCCAGGTCCGCAGCCTGGGATATGCCTGGGTTTACGAAGAGTTTGTGGAGGATCTGAACTCGGTGGCTGCTCCCGTGCTCGACACGGACGGACAGCCGCTGGCCGCCCTCCATGTCCACGGACCGGCCTACCGGTTCCCCGACCCCGACCTGGCCCACGACCACGGGCTCGCCGTGATGGCCGCCGCCAATCGCCTCTCCGCCCAGCTCTCTGCCTGACTGCCATCTCCTGCAACAAGGGCTGCTGAACCCACCGGCAGGCAAAAGACCCGAGATCAGGCCCGGCGGCGCTTGATCTCCTCGGCGATGGCGGGGATCACCTCGTGGAGGTCGGCGATGACGGCCCAGTCGGCCTTGACCACCATGTTGGCCTCGGGGTCGATGTTGATGGCCAGGATGTGCTTGCTGGCCTTTGCCCCCACCCAGTGCTGGATTGCTCCGGAGATGCCCGAGGCGATGTAGATCTCAGGGGTGATGCGGGTGCCGGTCTGGCCCACTTGGTCGGAGTGGGGGCGCCAGCCGTTGTTGGTCACCGCCCGGCTGCAACCCACCCGGCCGCCCAGCATGGCGGCCAGCTCCTCCAGCGGGGCGAACGCCTCGGCCGATCCCACTCCCCGGCCGCCGCCGATCACCACCGGAGCAGTCGACAGGGTTACCCCGGCTTCCAGCACCACCCGGTCTTTGACCATGGTTCGGGCCAGAGATGGATCCAGGTCGATCTCCACCGCTTGGGCGACGGGCGCATTGGCGGCCTCAGCCCGCTCAGCGGCCAGCGTGTGCAGGCCGGTGGTCAACAAGGGCCGCTCGGAAACCAGTCGGGCGTCTTCTAGCAGCGAACCGCCCCACTGTTGGCGGGTCATGGTCCACTCCCCCGCTGTGCCGTCGGGGTCTACTTCGAGACAGTTGGCCACCATCGGAAGATCGAGGCGGGCGGCCACCTGGGCCATGACCTCGTTGCCTCGCTCGCTGCCTCCAGCCAACACCGCCGCCGGATTGAGCTGTCGAATCATCTCGGCCGCGGCCTCGCCCCAGGCCTCGGGGCCGAAATCGGCCAGCACCTCGTGGACGGCGGTGTACACCGCCTCCGCCCCGAAGGCCCCAGCCTCGGCCACCAACTCAGCGTCGTCGGCGCCAACCAGCGCGGCATGCAGCGGCACTCCCATCTGAGAGGCCAAACCCCGCCCGAAGGTCAGCGCCTCCCGGGCGGCCTCGTCCATGGCGCCCCGATCGTGCTCCAACACCACGAGCAGCATCACACCACTCCCAGTTCTTCCAACACGTCCACCACAGCCGGAGCCGCCTCGGGGCTATTCCCCAAGATCACCGTCTCGGTGACCGTCTCCCTCGGCCGGTGCAATCGCACCAGCGACTGCCCGCCGGGTTCGACATCGGAGGCCTGCTCGGCGATTTCCAGTTTCTTGGACGCCAGCCGGCCCCTCATCGTGGGGTACCGGGGCAGGTTGATGCCCTCTTTGACCCCAACGGCGGCTGGCATGGGCAGCTCGTACACCTCGAAGCCGCCGTCGATCTCCCTTCGGGCCCGAACCACGCCGTCGCCAGCCTCAAGATCCACTTCGATGCCCTTGATGCCGTTGACGATGGGTCGGCCTAGGGCGTAGGCCACCCGCACGCCGACCTGAAAGCCCCCCGAGTCGGCCGACTCGTTGCCGAACACCAACAGGTCGAAGGGGCCGTCAGCCGCCTCCAAACCCTGGATGGCTTCGGTGAGCGCAGCCGCGGTGCGCTGGGGATCCCAGGCCGAGCCGTCGGTGGCTACCAGCACACCGTGATCGGCCCCAACCGATGCCGCGTACCGCAGCTGATCGGCCGCCTCGGGCAGTCCCAGCGTCAGCACGGTCACCTCGCCGCCGTGGCGCTCGGTGATCTGCACCGCCTCCTCCACCCCGCACTCCTCGTGGGGGCTGGTGGCGAAGCCCAAATGGGAGGCGTCCACCGCTAGCCCATCATCGGTCACGTTGATCTTGGCCCCCGGGGCCGGCACTCGCTTAACGCAGCACAAGATCCTCATGGCCAATTCGCTTCCTCAGCCCCTCAAACGGGTGTCTTCGGGGTCGAACACCGCGCCAGTGCCGGCCACCCTCACCGGGAACAGCTCGTTCATGTACATCACCTGGAGGTCGGTGCCCGGCTGGGCCAGCTCCGCGGGGAGATAGGCCATCAGCAGGTGCTTGCCCACCGACGGGCCCGGCCCCGCGGTGGTCACCCGCGACACCCGCCCGTGGGAGTCGGTGATCCGCT
>JAPPKI010000205.1 GCA_028820035.1 bacterium
ACCTATTGGACCGATCCAGTGTGGAGGCGTGCATCGACGGTGCTTTAGAGCACTTCGGCCATCTGGATGTGCTGGTGAACAACGCCATCTACCAGGGCAAAGTGAGCATGACCCCGATTCTGGACCTGGAAGAACCCGAGGTTCACAAGCTGTTCGAGGGGAACGTGTTCGCTCAGATGGCGATCACCGAGCGGGTGCTGGCCGCGATGGTGGAGCAGGGCTCGGGAACCATCGTGAACATGATCTCAGCCTCGGCCTACACCGACCCGCCCGGCCCCATCGGCAAAGGGGGCTGGGGCATGGCCTACGCCATGAGCAAGGGGGCGTTCACCCGCATGACCCCGCACATCCACGTGGAACACGGCCCCGACGGAATCCGGTGCTTCAGCATCGACCCCGGCTACGTGATCACCGAGGCCGCCCGGGCCCGCAATACTGCCGGATCGTTCCCCTATCCCGGCGGCGAGCCCGCCACTATCGGAGCGGTAGTGGCCTGGTTGGCCGCATCATCCGATGCCGACGAGCACTTGGGCGGCATCGTGTACGCCCAGAGCGAGTTCAAGAAGCGGGGCCTTTCGGCGTGAGGGCGGTGCGCCATACGCCCGAAGGCATCCGCCCGGTGGAGGTGCCGGTGCCCACCAAGGTGGCTGTGGGAGACGCCGACGGGGTGCGCATACGGCCTCGGTCGGTGGGCATATGCCAGACCGACCTGAACATGGTGGGCTTCGGGCCAAGGGAGATGACCTTCGGTCACGAGTTCGCCGGAGTGCTGAACGATGGCACGCCGGTGGCGATTGAGCCGATGGTGCCCTGCGGCGTCTGCGAGTTCTGCGAAATGGGCGACTACCACTGGTGCGAGAAGTCGCACGAGATGATTGCCGGAGTGGCCTTCGACGGCGGTATGGCCGACGAGATCCTGCTTCCCGAGCGGTGCCTGGTGCGGCTGCCCCACGGGTTGGACGTGGCCAACGCCTGTTTGTGCGAGCCGCTGGCGGTCAACATCCACAGCCTGATGCTGGGGCGGTTGGAGAGCCGCCATCGAGTGGCCGTGGTCGGCCCGGGAATCACCGGCTTCGGGCTGCTGGGCGGAGCCGCAGCCCGCTGGCGGGGCTGTGTGGTGGATGTAGAGCCGGACCACGACTTGCACGCCGAAGCCGCCGAGCAGATGAGCCTTGGGGTGGGGTTGTCGGGCACCTACGACGTGGTCATCGAAGGCGACGGATCGGAGCGCTCCATCACCCGTTCCGCCGAGGTGGCCCGCCCGGGAGGAACGGTGCTGCTGGTGGCCGGCTACTACCAGAACAAGCTGTTCGAGGTGCTGCCCTGGGTGCTCAAGGAGTTGACCGCGGTGTGGGGCACGTTCTACGGCCACCACGGGGCGGGCCGGGCCTTTGACTCCGCCGCCGCCCTGTTGGCCCACCGCCCTGAGATCGCCGAGGCCATGATCACCCAACGCTTCCCCCTCGATGCCGCCGGCGAGGCCTTCGCCCTGGCAGCTAGCGACACGCCCACCCTCAAGGTGGTCGTGGAGCCCTGACTTGGTCTCGGTGTAGGCGGATCAGACCAGAAACGAGTCCCGCAGGCGCTCGATGGTCTGGGGCTTGACGCCGTAGTCAAGGGCATAGCCCTCGAGGCCGCCCCACCGATCCTCAACAATCTCCAACAGCTCTGTCATGGCGCTGGTCGGAGCGTTGACGATGTCGGGGCGGAATTTTTCCCAGACTCTTGCCAAATCGGGCAGTTCGGCCAAAGACCGCTCCCGGATTTCCGGGACCGCTGGAGCAGTGGCTGCATAGTCGCCCACGATGTCTTGGCGCTCTACCCCAGCCAAGCCCAAGATCATCGCGGCCAGACAGCCGGTGCGGTCTTTGCCGGCCATGCAGAAGAAGGCAGTGGGCCACTGATCGGGGTCGGCCACCAACTCGATGGCGGCAGCAAATCGCTCTCCCCCGGCGTGGATCATGTTCTCGTAGATCTGGCCGAAAGAGCGGTCCTTCAGGTCGGGATCGGGGGGCTCGTTGCTATGCACGCTCCGGTCGACGGTGCCCACATGGTGCTCGTTGATGCCCAGGGCCGGATTGAGTACCCCAACCCGGTCTCTCTCGTCATGCGCCCGCAGGTCCACCGCAGTGCGGACACCCAATCGACCGGTGAGCACCTCGGAGTCTGCCGGGCTGAGGCGGTGCAGCGAGTCGGCCCGAAACAGCACTCCCCACTTGGTGGTGCCGCCCAATGAGCTGGCGTAACCTCCCAAGTCGCGGAAATTCACGCACCCGTCCAACGGGATACGTCTCAAGTGATTCATCTGTACTTCTCCTGCCTTCTCTCCGGCTGTAATCTAGTGGCCTCCTACGGTCAATCAGCAGGAGTAGCGTGAGAGCGTGTCCGAAAAGATCCGCATTCTCGACGAGCTGATGGTTGCTCCGGGACAGCTCGCAGAGGTGCGGCAGCTCATGGCCGAGGGCTACACGGCGGGAGCCTCAGAGCGGGGCATGACGCTAGAGCACACCTGGCTGACCCCGCCGGTGGAGCTGTTCGACCAGCCCAACACGCTGGTGTACTTGTGGTCGGTGCCCGATGCTCCCGCGTGGTGGGCCATGCGGGGCGCGGCCGGACGGGATCCCCGCGTCGCCGAGTTCTGGGCCGAGGTGGACGCCCACTGCGTGGAGCGACAGCGACGGTTCCTCGTGGACGATCCCCTTGATGGGGCGGGGCGATGAGCCGCAAGCTGGCCCTGGTGACCTTGGCCGACGGGGCTGACTCCGGCAGGGTGGCCGAGTTGGAATCGGCTGCGGCGCTGGGCCAGCACCTACCGGGAACGGTGGGCGGCGGTCACTACACCTGGGACGGGATCGACGAGCCTGTCCCTTCCGGCTTCGAGG
>JAPPKI010000105.1 GCA_028820035.1 bacterium
TATGGAGTCGCTGCTAACCGAGTACCACGTGGCCGGGTTCATTCGAGAGCGCACCGGTTCGATGATTCCCAACATCGCGCCGGCCAACGTCTACCCCACCCGCGACGGCAAGATGCACCTGATCTCCGGCAACCAGGACACCGTGTGGCGGCGGCTGGCCGAGGCGATGGGCCGCCCCGAGCTGGGCGAGGATCCCCGCTACGCCACCCACCTCGCCCGGGGCGACAACCAGCTTGAACTCGACGAACTGATCGCCGAGTGGACAGCCACCGTCGACGCCGAGGATCTGCACCGGCTGCTGAACGAGCACAGCGTGCCCAACGGCCAGATGTATCGTGCTCCCGAGATGCTGGCCGACGAGCACTTCGCCGCCCGCCAGGCCATTGCCTGGGTGAACAGCCCCGACTTCGGCTCGATCCCCATGCAGAACGTGGTGCCCAAGCTGTCGGACACCCCCGGAGATATCGAGTGGTCGGGGCCGACGCTGGGCGAGCACAACGAAGAAGTGTTCGGCGGCATCCTCGGACTTAACGACGATGCGGTTGGTCAACTTCGAGCCGACGGTGTCATCGGATGATGAAGGATGAGCGCCTATGACTGATGACGGATTGGCCGAGGACTACCGCCAGGCCGGGTTCAGCAACCGATTGGGTTTCGGCGAGCATCCCGCGCTGGTGGTGGTGGACTTCTGCCATGCTTATCTGGATCCCGATTCGCCGCTCTATGCCGGGGTGGAAGACGCCCGAGAGTCGTGCATCCGGCTGCTGGCCGCGGCCCGCAGTGCCCAGATTCCCGTGGTGCACACCAGGGTGGAGTTCCAGCCCGGTGGTGCCGACGGCGGAATCTTCTTCCGCAAGGTCGCCGCGCTGGCGTGCTTCGTTCGGGGCAATCCGCTCGGCGAGTACGGCAAGGGCCTGGAACCGGCTGATGACGAGGTAGTGGTGGTCAAGCAGTACGCCTCGGGATTCTTCGGCACGTCGCTGGCCTCAACGCTCACCTCTTTGGGTGTCGACACGTTGATCATCACCGGGGTTTCCACCAGCGGCTGCGTTAGGGCCACCGCGCTCGACGCCTGTCAGCACGGGTTCGTCCCCATCGTGGTGCGCGACGCCTGCGGCGACCGGGACCAGCGGGTCCACGAGGCCAACCTGTTCGACCTCGACGCCAAGTACGCCGACGTGGTGTCCGAGCAGGAGGTGCTCGACGAGCTATCGGTCAGGAAGTAAGCACTACTTTGCCGAGCTTGCCCGGGGTGGTGAAGTAGTCATAGGCGTCGGCTGCCTCAGCCAGGGGAAAGGTCCTAGCAATGGGGACCTGGATTTGACCCGAATCCACCAACGGGAGCACGTGGTGCTCCACCTGCCGGGCGACAGCGGCCCGTTGCTCCAGGGGGCGGGGCCGCAAAGTGGAGGCAAAGAGCCGGAGCCGCTTGACCATGAGCAGTGCCAGATTCAGCGTGATCTCTGACCCCGCGCCCACGCCGATCACCACAATGCGGCCTTCGGTGGCCAGGGCTTTCAGGTTGGCGGGCCAGTTGGGGGCGCCAACCAGCTCTAGGATCACGTCGAACGGGCCAGCATCGATGAAGTCCGCTGGGTCGATGGCGTGCGCCCCCAATTCGGCTACCGAGTTGCGAGAGTCGGGGTTGCGCACAGTTGCGGTCACCTGGGCACCGGAAGCCGAGGCGAGCTGCACGGCGGCCACGCCCACCCCTCCGGCCGCGCCGTGGATACACACGCGCTCCCCCATGCCCAGCCCGGTCTGGGTGAACAGGGCATCGTGGGCGGTGGCGAAGACCTCGGGGAATCCCCCGGCGCCCTCCCAACCCATCAACTGGGGCACCGGCATGGCCAACGGCTCGTCCACCACGCAAAGATCGGCCTGACCTCCCCCCTGGACCACCGCCATGACCCGGTCGCCCACCGAGTACCGCTGGCAGCCCGGACCGGTGGCCACCACCTCGCCGGCCATCTCTAGCCCTCCGGTGGTCGGCGCCCCGGACGGCGGGGGATAGCCGCCTCGGGCCTGGGTTATATCGGCCCCGTTGAGTCCTGCGGCCCGAACCGCCACCAGCAGCTGCCGGTGGCCTGGTTCCGGGTCGTCTACCTCGCCGATCGTCGCCTGGCCATCCTCAAATACCACCGCTCGCATCAGCCCTGCAATGTAGTGGTCAAAGCGGCCCATTGCGGGGGTGTCGTTGTGACATCCATGTCGTAGGCTTCGGGCATGGCCACGCTGACTCAAGCCACGTTCACCCGCATGGACGAGTCCACTGCTGAGGACTGGGCGGCAAGCGTCCCAGCCCACCACTACCTCGAAGAGCGGATAGCCGACCGGGTGTTGCGAGAGCTTCAGGATCTGGCCTCCGGCCCTCAAGGGTTCGCCGTCGACCGGCTGACCCACAGCATCCAGACCGCTTACCGGGCCGAGAAAGCCGGGCGGGACGACGAATATCTGGTGTGCGCGCTAGTCCACGACATCGGCGACCTGCTCACCCCCCACAACCACCCCGATCTGGCCGCGGCCATCCTCAAGCCGTTCGTATCGGAAGCCAATCTGTGGATGGTGCAGATGCACGGCGTTTTCCAGGGCTACTACTTCTGGCACCACGTAGGCCTGGACCGCAACAGCCGCGACGCCTACACCGACCACCCCCACTACGACCGCTGCGCCGAGTTCTGCGCCGAGTACGACATGCCGGCGTTCGACCCCTCCTACCCCACGCCACCGCTTGAGCACTACGAGCCGCTGGTTCGCAGCTTCTTCGCCCCCAAAGCGTGATCCTCTCCGACGTATCCATCCGCAAGGAACTGGAGGCGGGCCGCATCGAGATCGAGCCGCTGGCCGACGGCGCCATCCAACCCTCGTCGGTCG
>JAPPKI010000489.1 GCA_028820035.1 bacterium
AGTGGCTGTACCCATTTCCCGACTACAAGCTGCCCACCGCGGTGCTGGCCGAGGAGATCTACGACCGGCCCGATGGCGTCGACATGGTCGACCAAATCGTGGGCCACCCCACCAGCAGCGAATATGCCCGTCCGGTGGTAGTTGCCGATGAGCGGGCCGCCCACCGAGCGCTGCTGACGGCGGGCCTGGGGCCCGATGTGGCCAACTCCTTTCTGGTGGTCGCTGGTCGGAGTAAAGAAGCGGTGGCAGAGCGGGTTGACCAGCGGTCACTGGCCTGGCGGGTGGCCCCGGATCGACGACGGCGCTGGAGACAGCAGGCCGTGGTGGTGGATTCGGACCAGGGCCTGGTGGTGAGGCGCCGTCTGCTGGCTGAAGACAGGGCCGGTGATCTCGACGGGTGGCTCGGGCAGGTGGAGGTGTCCGAGGAGCCCTACTACCCGGGCCGGAACCTCGAGCAGTGTCTGCTGGACTGCGCCCGGGAGGGCGACGAGGACGGATTCGCCGAGCTATTGCGGGCCTGGCGGGCCGCGCTGTCTGCTCGGGAAACTCCGATCGACTCGGTTGCCGCGCCCCACCCCTATCTGCCGGCCGATGCCGACCGGGCGCTGCCCCCGGTGTGGCTGGATTCCGGGCCTGACAACTTTGTGATGACCGCCGAGGGCCCCAAGTTCGTGGACCGGGAATGGGTGGCCGCCGGGGGAGTGGATGTTCGTTTGGCGGTGGTCAGAGGACTGTGGAAGACGGTCTCCGCCCTGCTGAGCGCCCGCTGCCATCTGCCCTGGCCGGTGACCTGGAGCAACGACCGCCTGGTGGCTCATCTCGGCGGACTGATCGGCGAACACATCGACGACGACCTGCTCAGCCGGTGGAGACAGGCCGAGGGCGAGCTGATGGGTCTGGTCTACCGCCAGCCGGCGGTGAGGCTGGCCGAACTGCACGATGCGGGAACCCGGTCCCGGATGGACCTGTTGGGATCGCCGCTGGCCCCCTACCGTCGCATGGAGCATCTGGTCCATAGACAACAGGAGCTGCTGGCCCAGCTGTCCGAGCAGCACGAGACGGCGGTGGGCTTGGAGCAGGCCCGTGCTCGACTGGCGCAAGCCGACGACCGGCTGGCGCAGCTCCAGTCTGAGCTGGCCGAGGCCCAGGCCCGATTGGCCCGGGTGGCGTGGCGGGAGCGAGTGCACAACAAGATCGCCGGGTTGATAAGGGGCTTCGGCCGGCGCTGAGGCTGCCCGCCGGGATCAGTCTCCGACTTCCACCAGGTCTTTGAGGGCGATCCACATCTGCTCGCGGGTGACGGATATGTCGAACCGCTGGGCCGATTTGACGCCGCGGTCGCGCAGGCTCTGGCGAAGCTGACCGTCGCTCAGCACCCGGTGGAGGGCCAGGGCCATGGTCACGGGCCGCTTGTCGCGTATCACGATGCCCGCATCCTGGACCGTCTCGGCCACCGCGGCCGCGTCGTAGGCCACCACGGGCAGGCCGTTGGCCATGGCCTCGACCAGGGGCACTCCGAAGCCCTCGTGCTCTGATGTGCAGGCCAGCACATCGGACAGCTGGTACCACTGGAGGAGGTTCTTGTCGGACACCTTGCCGGCGAACACAACCCGACTGTGCACACCGAGCCGTCGGGCGAGGCTCTTCAGTGAGTGCAGGTATTGGGGAGGAGAGGCCTGTCCTACGAGCACCAGTCTGGCCTCGGGGCGGAACCGCGACAGCACCGCGAAGGCGGCGATGAGATCGTGCTGGCACTTGTTGGGGGCCAGCCGGCCGACGAACAGCACGGTTCCCCTGCCGTCGAGGTTGGTGCTGTCGCCTGGGCCAGACGGCGGCACGCCGCTGCCCAGCTTCCACAGCACGGGGGCGACCACCACGTCGTCGATGCCCAAGTCCCTCAGTTCCTGGGCGTTGAACTCCGAGTCGGCGATCCCTCGACGGGTCAGCCGAGCCAGTTGGCCGAGTTGCTGGCGTCCTCGCTGGACGCTCTTGGCCAGTTCGGGCTGCCACGACTGGAAGTAACTGGCGGGGGTGATGTTGTGGTAGTTCAGCACGACTGGCGTCTTCTTCCGGATCACGAACTGAGCGACCTCCGACCCTATGGAGTGCTGGAGAATCGAGACGCGGGCGTCGCCCTTCCACTTCTCGACCGACAGGTCGCTGCCATCGGACCGGCTCTTGCGCTCTACCACGACACGGGTCTCTAACCCCTTCTCCTCGAGGAGCTGCTGGATCAGCCGTGTGTGGTTGCTGGTGGCGTCTCCCGTGGCCATCTGCGGGATCAGCAGGTCGACGGTGGGGCTCATGGCCGGCTCGGTGGGGCGGTGCGCTGGGCGACCACTATCTCGGTGATGCGGGAGTCGGAGCAGGGCTCCAGGCTGGCGTCGAAGCCGGCCTGCTCCAACAGGTGCCGCCAGGTGACCGGCGAGATGCCCAATCCCGAGCCCAGCTCGGCGTCTACCCGGGCCCGGGCTGCGGGGTCGGCCACTGCCACCACGATCCGCCCGGTTTTCTTCAGCTTCAGGCTGGCCTGGTTGACCATTCCGACCAGGTCTCTGAGCGGGAGGGTCTCCACAAACCCGGTGAGCACGATCGTGCCGAATTCCCCGTCCTCGGCGCCCACCAGATGAGGGAGCACGCCGCCCGCTCGAATGTCGAGGCCACGGCGGAGTCCGGCGAGAACCCGGTCGGGGTCTTGTTCCACCCCGAGGACGCTGATGCCCCGCTGGCTGATGGCCTCGACTATGGCGCCTTTCCCACCGGACAGCACCAGACACGGCCCCGAACCCGCCAAGCCGGCGACGTGGGACACCACTTCGGCCGATGGCTCAGGAGGACTGTTGAGAACACCGAAGCCGGCCGGAA
>JAPPKI010000515.1 GCA_028820035.1 bacterium
GCCGAAGACATTGCCGAGCTTGTCATCGTCGACATCGAACCCCTTGACCTTGTGCCGGTCGTGGCCATGGTGCTCGAGAGCGAGTATGGACCGGTAGACCAGGCGTTTTCCGAGGCCCACCATGTGCTGGATCTCGAACTCACCGTCGGCCGCCACTCAGGTATTCCCATGGAGACTCGGGGACTGCTCGCCCGACCCGATCCCGAGACCGGCAAGCTCGAGCTGCACGGAGCTTCAAAGGTGCCCCACTACACCTGCGCTGCCATCAGCACCATGCTTAATCTGGACCCTCACACGGTGGTCGGTCGGGAGTGTGCCGTCGGCGGTGGGTTTGGAATCCGCGGGGAGCTGTACCCAGAAGACGTGTTGGTGGCATGGGCCGCCCTGCGCCTGAATCGCCCCGTGAAGTGGATCGAAGATCGGCGAGAGCATCTCATTTCCGCCAACCACAGCCGCGATCAGCGCCATCGAGTCCGGGCCGCTGTGGACCAGGATGGGTTGATAACTGCGGTCGACGATGAGTTTTGGTACGACCAAGGGGCGTACGTCCGCACCCACGGTGCCACCGTGCCATCGCTGACTGCTGCGATGCTGCCCGGACCCTATTCGTTTCCCGCGTATCGATCTCGGGGCCAAATCGTTCTCACCAATAAGACTCCGGCTGGCACCTATCGAGCTCCTGGGCGGTTTGAGGCGACCTTTGTCTGCGAGCGAGTAGTGGAAGCCGCCGCCCACTTCGTAGGGCTTGATCCGGTCAGCGTCAGACGTCGAAATCTCATTCGACCCGAGGCGATGCCATTCGACCGGCAGCTCTCCGTCTTGGGCACCTCCGTAGTACTCGACTCGGGGGACTACCCCAGAATCCTCGAGCGCCTCGTCGATTACATCGAGTTCGAACGACTTGAACGAGAGTTGGAGCAACGCCGAATAGATGGGGAGCTTGTCGGGCTCGGCATCGGCATGTTTGTTGAGAAGTCGGGGTTGGGCCCCTTTGATGATGTTGAGATAACCATCCGCGACGATGAGTCGGTAGAAGTGGTGACTGGTGCGGCCTCGGTCGGACAGGGGATTGAGACCGTCATCGCTCAGATCTGTGCTGATGACCTCGATCTGGACTACCGCAGCATCCAGGTAGTCCACGGTCAGACCGATCGCATCTCCCGTGGTATGGGCGCGTTTGCCAGCCGGGTGACCGTAATGACTGGATCTGCCACCCGCCTTGCCGCCGACGCCGTCAAGGAAGTTGCCCGCAACCTCGCAGCCGACTTACTTGAGGCCAGTGTGGGGGATTTGGAGTACCGGGCGGGTGCAATCGGTGTACGCGGCCAACCCGATAGATCTCTAACCCTGTCCGAGATTGCTTCGGCTAGCGGGGGAGAGTTGCGAGCCGAGGCTTCATTCACCACCGACCATATGACCTACCCCTACGGTGCCCATGCGGTGGTGGTGAGTGTCGATCCCCCCACCGGGGAGGTCGAGATCGAGCGATACGTGGTGGCCTACGACGTGGGGAGGGCGATTAACCCGATGTTGATCGAGGGGCAAATTCAAGGCGGTGCCACCCAGGGCATTGGCGGCGCCCTCCTCGAGGAGTTCCTCTACGACGGCGTGGGCCAACCGCTGGTGACCTCATTCATGGACTACTTGATGCCCACGGCATCGGAGACTCCTGCGGTGGAGATGCTGCTCTCCGAGGACGCCCCCAGCCCCTTGAACCCCCTCGGGGCAAAAGGCGCGGGCGAGGGCGGCACCAATGCCTGCGGAGCGGCGCTGGCCACGGCTATCGAGCAGGCCGTCGGCCGACCCGGCGCCGTCACTGATCTGCCCGTCACACCTTCGATGGTCAAGGCGATGATGAAAGCTGACCCTGTTAGGGGTTAGTGCCACCTACTCTGGCCTTGTGCATGTCCGCCTGAGGGCGCTGCTGGTGGGAGCCGCCGTACTTGCCGCGGCGTGCGCGGGCGGTGACAGCGCCGATCCGGGTCCAATCCCTCCCACCACGACCGCGGCTGCATCCGTCGAAGACAGCAACCAATCGCCATCAACCCCGGGCCCTGAGATTGTCACGCCAGCCCCTTCGGCCACCGAGGATGTGATGATGGATCCCCGCGAGACGGGGCAGCTGAGGAATTTCCTGGGCTACGAGTTCCCACCTGCGCCCCAGGTTCCCACCGGCCCGCTGTCACAGTCAGCCACCGATCAGCTCGACATCATCTGGTCCAGCTTTCGCGCTGGCGGATTCGACGGGCCCACCTTGGCCCGTCTTGGGCAGACGGGCGACGCCCGGCTGGCCTGGATACTGTCAGACCTTCTGAGGTTCGTTCGCCCCGGCGGCGACATCTCCGGCGGGGCGGTCTCGGCCTTTGAATCCCTGACCGGCGCGGCGCTGGCCGACGATCCGGTGGCCCTCAGGAGCCCCTGGCAATCGATGACCGATCACCTGATTGCCTGGGATCTGCCCGTCTTCGACGGTTACGCCGACTACAAGGACCGGCTGTTCACCCTGATCGAACCGGGCTGGCAGCCGTTCTTCGAAGACGCAGACGCCGACATCGACTGGCGCTTGGTGAGCTGGGGCGGGGTGCTGATTGACGACCGGGAATTCGGCGACGCGCGGCCGTGCCCGCAGGGCTGCATCCCGGCGCTCGACGACCCGGGCGTGACCGACGCCGAGGGAGGCTCCTGGTACCCCGACGACGGCATCGTGTTCGCAGTGGTGATCGGCGACGAGGCCCGGGCCTACCCCCGCCACATCATGGAAATCCACGAGATGGTCAACGACTCGCTCGGGGGGCGCCGCATCGGCATGCCGTACTGCACGCTGTGCGGCTCGGCGCAGGCCTACTT
>JAPPKI010000379.1 GCA_028820035.1 bacterium
CGCATGGTGAGCATGAGGTCGAGTGTGGCTATGTTCTCGAAGCCGGATGCAAGCCCTTTCACTGATCGTTGCCCCTTGTCCAGCACCGCGATGAACTCCGGAACCACCTCTAGGCCGGCAGTTGCTATCGAGCGCTGAAGAAGTTGCCATACCTTTCCTGAGCTGTTGCCAAACAGCAGGGTGATGAAGCCTCCTGGCTTGACGACTCGAAGACACTCTCGAAGTGCATCCGTCATCATCCGCTCATAGCGGTCAACCGTTCTGAGTTCACCCGTATCGACCCGGTCGATAACCGCCTCTTCGCGTGGGTCAGTGAACTCCGACAACCAGGCCTCCTGAAAGAGGTTCATGTCCGAGTAAAAGATGTTGGCCCCAAAAGGAGGGTCGGTAAACACGTAGTCGACTGAATGATCATCGAGGGGCAAGCCATCAGCGCTCGCAAGGTGGTAGGTGACATCGGGATCGTCGTCGCAAGACCAATTGAGTCGCGCTCGCCGTTCGTCACTGATCCACAGGTCGGATCGGATCGCTGCTTCCACCTTGCGGTTGAAGAGATCAAAGACGTTCCACTCGTAGAACACTGGAGCGACGTAATAGTTAGCGTTCGCCGCATTGAGTGGACGCTGACGAGACCACTGGTACCGTTTGCTTGCCCTGGTCAGGATGGCCGTGAATGCGAACCGCAACTTGTCGCGCAGGGACTCTTCGCTTACCTCATCTATAGCGGAATGTATTGCAGCAAGAGCGCAGAGATTGCGATGGGAGTAAAAGGACGCTACTGAAGTCAGGCCGTGCCGACCGAGTGCTGAGGCGACATACATTTGCCGGAATTCCTCGATTGCCACATCGGGCCACCTCAGTCCCGCCGAATCAGGCTCCTGGAGCGGAGTCCGATGAGGTTGCTCAATCTGGGTGCGAGAACAGGTACAACTGATCGAGTCCACCACCGGTTTCTCGCCCAGACGTCGACACCTGCTGGTCACATGCGCACCACACCGAGAGCAGGCCATCTGAGACTTTTGCCAGTCCGAAGCCTCCAAGCTTCGATAGTAGATAACCCCTTCCCCGCAGTCAGGGCACTCCATGACTGCCGACCAGACCGTCTTTGCGACTTGAGCCATGTCGCCACACTGTTCGCACTGCACTGCGTATACCTGTCCGATGCGCTGCCCCGCCTCCTCAATGACCTCATCAGTCCGCTTGCGCATATGATCTTCCGACACTCGATTGACATAGTTGGTTCCAATGTGGCGTCCAAGCACAGACACATCGAAAAGCCGTGCTCGCCGACCTGTCATGAGCGCGGCCACTCCAGTCATCCCCGACCCAGCAAATGGATCGAGCACGATCTCACCCTCGCTGGTGAATGCCTCAATAAAGGGCACAATCCCCGCAACCGGCACTTTTGTGAGGTACGCATGAGCCATGTAAACGGGGTCGCTGCGCTTGACAGACACCATGGAAGGCAGGACTGGAAGCACGCAATTGCTCACACTCCGACCTTACCTAGCATGGGTGACAGTTGTGGGTAATGCACCAGTACACTCCGGCGGGCATGAGCGCAGGTAGGGCATAGTGGGCTTCAAAGAGGACGCCGATTTCGCACGATTCGTGTCGGTCGGCGCGATCGGGACAGCAGCAGTAGCCAATTCCCTGGAAAATCAGTTCGACCATCGACCAATCGAGCTCGAGCGCTATGCGATGGCCAACAAGGTCTGGCAGACAAAAGTCAAAAGGCTGCGCCTTCCCGATCTCTTATGCGTGCGGTGCGGGCTGAGGGTGGAATCTCGGGCGAAGTCGAAGCTGAAGATCATGCTGTCGCATTCAGAATCACCAGGTCGCAAATGGGACGACGGTGGGATGCGGGACGAAGACCTGTTCGCCTTCCTCTTGGCTGACATCAACCAGGATCCTCCTCACTGCGGCCCTCCGATCTTCTTCACGACCGCGGCTCTTCGAGCCAGCATTTCGAATGCCAAGCAGTCTGCTCCGAAAGCTGCATCGGAGGGTTCTGAGATCACGCTGACATGGCCTTGTTGGGTGCCAGCCAAGAGAGGGCGGTTTGTCCACGTCGACAATGAAGACCGGATTGTCTTCGAGGGAGAAGACGGCAAGGTGCAGCGTTACTGGCACTGGCGCAACTGGACAGGCCCGAGATTCGTCTATTCGAGCCCTGGCGACTTCTTCCAAGGAGACGAGAAGGTTCTAGCTGGGGTTGTCGAACAAGAATCAAGCCCGGTGTGCTCGGGTGACACCTGGGATCTGGTCACTGCGTTGCACTCAAGCGACCTCGTGGAACGATATGCGGCGGTCAAAGCAGCGGGAGCTTTGGAGAATCGAAGACTCGTCGACATTCTCTCTGAGATAGGAGGAAACAGCCTTGAGGACTGGCGGATTCGACTCGAAGGGCAAGTAGCTCTAGCTCGGCTTGAACCGACTCCTTGGATCGGCCGGATCATGCAACAGATCGACCAACCTGAAGCCGAAGCTGATCAGCAGATGGAAGCAGTGCTCGCGATCTCTGAGCTCCCATCTGATACCGCAGCCGAGGCCCTTGCTGAGATAGCAGCTCATTCAAGTCTGCCAACAGAATTGAGAGCTGCTGCCGCCTGGGGATTGGGTCAGGGTGCAGCGCGAAAGCCGGAACTGCTCCTCGACAGAATCATCGATGCAGAACCCCTAGTGGCGCTGCACGCGATCTCGGCCGTTGACGAGCTAGCAAGTGGTATCCAGCGAACACTTGTCGGCTGGATGGCTGGAGACGACGCGATCCGAGCCTCTGCTGCTGCTCAACTTCTACAGCGCCATGGTTGTGTCGATTCGCTATTGGATGCCTGCCTAGGC
>JAPPKI010000009.1 GCA_028820035.1 bacterium
CCCCCCCCCCCCCCCCCCCCCCCCCCCCCCCCCCCCCCCCCCCCCCGTAGGTCACTTGGTGAATGGTGCCGGTGTAAGGGAAGGAGCCGTGGCGCTGATGGAGCTGCCACGACACCGGGGACCGGCGGTCGACGCCGACATCGATTCCTTCCCAGGGGATGAAGCCGTAGATCTGGGGGATGTCAGTAGCAGCGATACCGGTCTGCCCGTCGGTGCTCACCGTGATGTTCCAGATACGCCCGCCGGGGGCGGCGACGTCCAGAACTATCTGATGGCACTCTCCCAGCAGGTCCATGGGGTCGAACACCATGGGCAGGCCGCCGCTGTTCACCTCGAAGTGCAGGGCGCCGTCTTCGATGTACAGCACGTAGCCCGACGCCTGTCCGCCGTGGGCCACCAGCACGCCCTGGTCGCCGGGTTGGTGGTGCAGGTCGACGGTGACGGTGAAGTTTCCTCCGGCGATGACCCGGGAGGCCCGGTACCGCTCCACAGTGGGGGTGCCGGGCGGGATTCGCAGTTCCCGGGTAAGCAGCTCGTGCTCGGCCGGCCGGAGCAGCCGGTACAGGCCGGTGCCCTCGTCGAGGGGGTACACCCGGTTGCGCCAGGCGGCTTCCTCCCAGGCCCCCACCAGCTCGGCCAGCTTCTCAGGCTCGGCCTCAGCCAAGTCGATGCGTTCGTTGATGTCCTCGGCCAGATTGAACAGCTCCCACCGGTCGGTGCTGAACGGGGTCATGAACTCGTGGAACGCGGCCGCGGCCCAGCCGTCCCGGTAGAAGGCCCGGTGGCCGATGCACTCGTAGTACTGCTCGGTGCGTTCGGAGGCGATGTCGGGATCGTGCAGCGAGGCCGCGAACGACACCCCGTCGGGGTTCTCCGACGCCAGCCCGTTGCGTTCGGTGGGGATGTCCAGGTCCAAAAACTCGGCCAGAGTGGGCAGCAGGTCGATTATGTGGGCGTAATGGTGGCGCAGCTCCCCTCCCACCGTCGCGGTACGAGCCGGCCACGACAGCACGAACGGCACCGAGTGGCCGCCTCGGTAAGAGGTGATCTTGTACAGCCGGAAGGGGGTATTGCAGGCCATGGCCCAGCCCCTCGGATAGTGGGGCCAGGTGGTGGGGCCGCCGATGGCGTCGAGGGCGTCCATCTCCTCGTCGCCAACCGCCGCCGACGACATCGCTCCCGGGTTGCTGTAGGTGAAGTACGAGATGGTTCCTTGGGCCCGCCCCTCACGCGACGCCCCGTTGTCGCTGGTGAACACGAAGATGGTGTTGTCGAGCTGGCCGATGGCCTCCAATTCGGCCCGGATGCGGGCCACGCTGTCGTCGATGGACTCCACCATGGCGGCGTACACCTCCATGTATCGGGCCATCACCCGGCGCTCGCCCTCCGGGTAGCTGTCCCACGCCCGCACGTCCTCGTCGGGCTCGAAGTTCCGGGGCGGGAGCTCGGTTCCCGGAGGCACCACCCCCAGCTAGATCTGACGGGCCAGGCGCTCCTCCCGGAGCTGGTCCCAGCCCTTGTCGTAATTGCCCCGGTGGCGGGCGATGTCCTCGGCCTTGGCGTGCAGCGGGGCGTGGACCGCGCCGTGGGCGTAATACAGGAAGAACGGCTTGTCGGGATCAGTGGCCTTTACCTCGCGGATCATGCGGCAGGCCCGGTCGGTGAGGTCGTCGGTGAGGTAGTACCCCTCGGGGTATTCGGCGATGTCGATAGGGCTGTTGCCCTCGTACATCAGGTGGGGGTGATGGAAGTTGGTGAGCGCCTCCAGGAATCCATAGAACTGGTCGAAGCCCCGCTGGAGCGGCCACGAATGGTTGTCACCGGCGATCGACAAGTCGGTTTCCTTGCACAAGTGCCATTTGCCCACCGCCATGGTGGCGTAGCCGCTGGCCTTGAGCATCTCAGCCATCGTCGACTGGTTGTGGGGCAGCTCGCTGGCATAGCCAGGAAAGCCGGGATCGGCGTTGGCCACGAACCCCACCCCAACGTGATGGGAATTGAGCCCGGTCAACAGCGCGGCCCGGGTGGGTGAGCACAGCGGGGTGACGTGAAAGTTGGTATAGCGGACCCCGGTAGCGGCCAGCTCGTCGATGGCCGGGGTGGCGATCTCCGAGCCGTAGCAGCTCACATCGGAGTAGCCCAGGTCATCGGCCAGCACGACCACGATGTTGGGGGCGCCGGCCGGCGGAGTCGGGCGGGGCGGCCACCAGGACTCGGAGGTGGCCATGATCTTCCCTACCGTGCCCTCAAACCCCGGATAGTGCTCCTGCTGGCGCTGATCGGTCATGAATCCTCCCAGTGATCCGCCGACACAATACGGCACTTGCTGCGAGGCGCCTCTCTTCCTCGACGGGGTGGAGCTCAGTCCGGCTGGTAGTCCTCGAGGATCGTGCCCTTGAAGAAGCCGGGGTCGGCGCCGGTGCAGAGCCGCACTGCGTTGTCGCACATGAAGGCCCGGAACTGCTCCTTATCGAGCCATCCGTTCTCCACCTGCTCATAGGCCTCAGGCATCACGTCGACCATGTTGGCGACATCCCAGTGGGCGATATCGGAGCTGAAGACAGCGTTCAGGGGTACGCCCCCCGGGAGCTCCGGGTCGAAGGCCAGCCGGGTGAGGGGGTCGTCGGCCTCACACCCGAACCAACAGGTGGTCGAGATCTGGCGGATCACATCGTCGGGCCCGGTGATCCCGGCGGCCTCGAAGTCGTTCACCACATCAGGAGTGCGGAAGAAGTCGGCGAACTGGGACCCGAAGCCGGGCTCGGGATTGAGCCGTCCGGCGTGCTCGGCCAGCAGGTCGTCGAAGCGGTCGGGTTCGAAGGCGTCGGGGTCGTAGGCGGGGAG
>JAPPKI010000003.1 GCA_028820035.1 bacterium
TGGCGGTCTTCGGGGATCACCGCCACTCCGGCCCTGGCCATGGCACCGGGCGAGCCGGTCGGCACCTCTTTGTCGTTGACCACCACTCGGCCGGCATCCAGCGTAACGAGGCTGGACAGCAGGTCGCCCAAGGTCCGCTGACCGTTTCCCTCCACACCGGCCACACCCACGATCTCGCCCGCTCGAAGATCCAGGCTGATGTCGTCCAGCAGCCGCGCCCCACCCCGCCCCTGAACCGTGACTCCTTCGATCCGCATCACCGGCTCATCCAATGTCGTCGTTTCCGCAAGCTGCCTGTTTTCACCGTCGCCACTCGGTTCCTGGTCGGGGTCCTCGATTTCAGCGAGGCCGAAAGCCGCTCGCTCCGAGCGCAGCGACACTTCCCGCCCCACCATGGCCCGGGCCAGACTGCGGGCGACGGCCTCCCGGGTGGACAGGTGGTCCACCACCCGTCCCTGGCGCATGATGGTGATCTCGTCGGTGGCGTGCAGCACCTCGTCCAGCTTGTGGCTGACCAGCACGACGGCTCGGCCTTCAGCGGCGACCACCTCTCGCAGCGTGCTGAACAGCTGATCCGATTCCTCAGGAGTGAGCACCGAGGTGGGCTCGTCGAACACCAGAATGTGGGGGTCCCGGCGCAGGCACTTGATGATCTCCACTCTTTGGCGCAGGCCGGCGGTCAGTTCGCCCACTCGGGCATCGGGATCGATGTCGAGGCCGTACTGCTGGCTGATGGCTGCCACACGGTCGCGCACTCCCGCCGATTTCAGCCGACCCTCCTCACCGAGGGCTACGTTCTCCCAGACGGAAAGCTGATCAACCAGGCTGAAGTGCTGGTGCACCATGGCGATGCCCAGGGTGGCAGCGGCCAGCGGATCGTGAATGGTGCAGGGCTGGCCGTCGATACGGATCGAACCCGCATCGGGCAGCACCAGTCCGATGAGCACCTTCATCAGAGTCGATTTGCCAGCCCCGTTCTCGCCCAGGATGCCGTGGACACGGCCTCGATGCAGGGTCAGGTCAACCTGATCGCAGGCGACTATCCCACCGAAACGCTTGGTGATGCCGGTGAGTTCGACCGCAGGCGCCGAGGGGTCAGGCCCCCCGGCGCCTGTCAATCCGGTCGTTGCGTCGGTCACCCGCCGCCGTAGGCCTCGCCGGAGATTCCGCCGAGCACGTCGAGCAACTCGCCGTCGGTCGCAACGGCTTCAAAGGCTTCGGCCAGCAGCGCCTCAGCCTCTGCCGACGGGTCGCACAGCTCGCCGCCGTTGAGACCTTGCAAGGTCGGGAACTCGTAGGTATCACCCTCGGTCAGGTCTCCGGAGATGATGCGCGGCAGCGCCTGCTGGGCATATCGACCTCCGTCGAACACGATGGCGCCGGTCCACGCAATCCCGTCGTCACGAGAGCAGATGTCTCCAGGACCGGCGGCGAACACCGCAATCCCCTCGTCGGTGGCCAACTGGCCTACCGGGTTCAGCGCCCCGCCCAGATACGCATAGGCCAGCGTGGCGCCCTCGGCAATGGCGTTGGTCAGCGCCGCAGTGGCGTTGGCCGAATTGTCGAAGTCGAACGGGAAGGCGCCGGTGGCGACGTACTCCATGGTGAACGATGGGTCTACCGACTGGAGGCCGTAAACGGTGGCGTTGTAGGCCTCCTTCTCGAAACCGAGATCGCAGCAGCCCAGGAAAACGGCGGTATCGCCGCCATGGTCCTTCAACGCCGCACCCATGGCCACGCCCGCGGTGTAGTGGATGGGCGAACCCCAGTCAGTGGCTTGGGCCAAGCCGGGGATCTCCGGGAACCCAGCACCGCAGTTGCAGTACCAGAAGATGTCGGGGTACTGCTCGGTGAGATCGGCCAAAGGCTCGGCAATCTCACTGGCGCCTACCAAGATCACGTCCACACCCTGGGCGGCCAGATCGGACATGGCCTGGGCCGCTTCGGCGGCGCCGATGCTGTCGCTCACTATGGGAGGGGCGAACCCGTTTTCGGCGGAGAACTCCTCGGCGAAGTCCACCAGCGCCTGGTAGTAGCCCTGGTCGTCTCGAGGCCCAGCAGCCGCTACCCCGATGGTGAGGGTGCCGTCGCCGTTGGCGTCGAACGTGTCCAGAATCGCTTGCAGCTCCATGTCCATTGGCGGCTCTGTGGGCTCTGGTTCTGGCTCGGGCTCGTCGTCCATCGGCTCTGGCTCCGGTTCGGGCTCTTCGTCCATCGGCTCCGGCTCCGGTTCGGGCTCGTCGTCCATCGGCTCGGGCTCCGGCTCGTCGTCCAACGGCTCCGGTTCAGGTTCGCCGTCCATTGGCTCGGGCGCAGGCACCTCTACGGTTGCGCCGCCGTCGTCATCGTCGTCATTGCCGCAGCCGGCAGCCACTAGGGCCAGCACCGACAGCAACGCGGCCAGCAGCCACAGTTTGCGGGTAATTCGTCTCGTCATCGTTCCCCTCCTGAGATGTCGGGCCACTCGGCCCAGCCACCGCTAGGCAGCCTACTCGCACCGTCCTGTCCTCTTCCTGCTGACTCTTGCCCTCCCGATAGTCGTTGCCGCACACGCCGCCCTGCGCAGTACACTCTGCTCAAGCTTCTCCCAGCAATCCGTCTCTACCCAATGAGGAGAACCTCATGGACCAAGCCATTCTTGCCCTGCTGGGGGTAATCATCACCTTGATGCTCTATTTCGACCGAGGCCGACGCGCCGACATCGCCCTACTCCGACAGGAGACGAACCAAGGCCTCGCCGAACTGCGAGAAGAGATGACCAGGGGTTTCGCCTATGTCCACGAGCGGATCGACAAACTGACCGAAGTCGTTATGGACTTGGTCAGCCGAGTGAGCC
>JAPPKI010000318.1 GCA_028820035.1 bacterium
CCAAAACCGGCAAGAATAATTGACGCGAACCGGCAAATCTAGAAGTCGTTGATCACAACGCCCCGATCAAAAGGCGGCAGCCGTCGCCGATCAGGTTGTAGGCGTCGCGGACCGCGCCCCTGCCCAGGATGGCGGTGGTATCCAGCGCCAGCTTCATGCTTTTGCCCCTGATCAGTCCGCGGCGGCGGGCATGCTCTATGGAGTGGGTGAGTATTGCGCGGCCCTTCTCGTGAACGATCAGCTGGGCGCGGAACTTCTGCAGGGTGGATTTGGCGAACGGGCGCTCCTCCAGGTCCACACCCAGGGCCACCTTCCAGCCCAGGTCCAGGTCGGCGCGGCGCTTGGCCTCCCGGTCCGAGACCTTGTCGTGGCACTGCAGCAGCAGGGTAGTGGCCAAAAGCGCCGGGGATACGCTGGGACGGCCGTTGTCGGCACAGTAGAGCTCGGCAAAGTCCTCGTCGCAGAACAGCTCGCCGCGCTCGCGCATCAGGGCCAGGCGGCCGTGGAAGGTGTCCCGTCCCACGAAGTCGAGCAGGTGCCGATCGGCCTGGAAGAAGCCTTCCTGGGCATGGGTCCCCAACATGCGGTCACCGCCCGGAATTGTTATGTTTGTATCTGTGGGAAGGGCCTGTATGACGCCTCTTGAGATTTTAATGTTCGGGTGCGGATGAGCCCTTTGTCAGGGGCTTTTCGGCCGGGTCTCTAGCGGCTTGACTCTAGCGCAGCAGTCGAAAGCTTACCCAAAAACCCGTTAGCCGCTAGGAGGTACCCAGATCAACATCGGCTCTGAAACCTTTGCTGGATTCGGCGACGATCCGGAGTCGGTGAGAGCTGCAATTGACGCCATCGAATTCCTTGAGCAACGAGGTTTCATTTACTCTGAAAGTCCAACCTCCGATGTGTTCCGCCTCACCCGCGAGGGGTGGATCTACGGTCGGCGATTGATTGATCCGGAATACGAGCCGCCAACCAAGTCAAATGACGGTTTGAGTGTCGAAGCGGAAGAGTTGCTCAAGGAAGCAGTGTCAACTGGCCTGGATATCTGCTGGGCTCAATACATCGGGCCGGTAAACGAGCACATCGAAGTCGGCAGCAAGGTAATCAGCACGCCTGGCGATGACGAATCAACAGCCTTTTATGTAGGCGGCATCAACGATCTGGTGGCAAATGGCTACGCCCGCAGAGAAGATCCATCGGGCCGCCGCTTCGTCCTTACAAGTGCCGGTTGGCAGTTAGGTCGCAGGTTAAGTGGTATCCAGTAATGCTCTTTCATTTCGGTGCATAGTGATACTGGAATTGGGCCAATGACTTCCGAGCCTATGTATGAACGCGAAAAGTACTACAAACGCCGCAAGAACAAAGAGTCGCCGGATTACCCGGATGATCCGCGGGAGCTGGCGAGGGCGATATTCCGGGCTGGGGATGCTAAGCGGCGGGAAGAGAAGCGCAGGGCTAAGCGGCGTTAGTCGAACTGCGGTCGGAGGAGATTGCATTGAAGAAATCAGAACGCAAGAGACTGGCCGCCATGGCAGCGGCGAGTTTCTGGGAAAAACGCCTCGGTCCACCACCTACAGTCGAGCAAATAGAGGCTTCAGAGAAAGCTGCTTTCGATCTGATCTGCGCTTACGAGCGAGATTTCGCCAAGAACATGACCCTGTCGGCAGTCAAGGGCGATGGTCACTACAGTTATTGGTTCCAATTCCATAGCGCGCTGGCCGAAGCTGAGAGGGCCGAGGAAGACGAGGTTTGAGGTAAACGCTGAAGTAGGACAAGAAGCGGTCTGATGTCTCTGGTTGCACGACTGGTTGATTGATCGAGGCCTCAAATCGACTGGGACACTACATATTGCTGACTACTGAATGTATCGGCGACAGCAATGGTGTACACTACGCCTTTTTATAATCGCTGGAGGCAAAGCACGCTAGAGGGGCCTGAGTGGATCTATACCTGATTTATGTTGAAAGCGGCTTATCGGATTCGGCCAAAAGTCAACTCGAAGTCGTGTTTCCAGACCAGCATCGCCAAATTGATGAAAAGGTTGTGATAGTTCGTGCCAAAGACGTGAATGCGAAGGTTGTCGCAACCATGCTGGGGATGCAGGAAAGTGAGGACCCAGTGCGATTGATCTTCAAGCTGAACGGTTCATATTCCGGGTACTACTACTCAGATGTTTTGGCATGGCTTTCTGCTGACGATCAACAGGTTGGCTGAGCGCGGCAACGGTCGCGAATTAACGCAAGCGTTCCGAGACGAATTCCGCGCAGAATTGGGCAGGCTCAATGCTGTCCGAGAGGAGCTCAAGGAACTCAAAGGGGAGGTTCGGGGAGCTGCGGGAAAATACGCAACTAAAGAGGAAATTCCGCAATCGCAGCTTGGGACGGTGAAATGGGTCGCCTACCTAATCATCGCGATGCTAGTCGGGCTATACGCGGGCTCGATCATGCTGGCGCTGAACCTGTAGCAGCCTACCCAGTCAAATCCCGATAAGTCAACCGCCGCCCATCCATCGTCCGGGCCAGCAGCTCCATCTGCTCCAGCTTCCCTAGATCGCGCCCGCTCTGCCTGCCGGCGAACTCGCTCACGTATCGACCCAGGTGCTTATGCGAGAAGTGATGATGCGTGCCATGGTAGCCGCGCTTGAGCATCGACCAGAACGATTCGATGCCGTTGGTGTGGGCCATGCCGTCGACGCACTGACGGGCCGAGTGCTTAACGCTCCAGTGCTTATAGAACATGCCGTCCAGACCGCGGTAGCTGCCGAAGTCGTCGGTGTAGATCTGTGATCAGGGTCTGATGTTGGCGAACACCTCGTCCTGGAGGGTTCCCATGTCG